>CALGHC010000429.1 GCA_937915965.1 uncultured Myxococcales bacterium | reverse complement strand
ACGAACGCTGATCAAGCGACGCGCGCAAGACGGCGGGGCGCGACCCGTCGAAGCTGCGCACGGCGCACACCAGCAGCGAGACGTTGACGTCGAAGCTGTTTGCGATGGGCGCGGGCGTGCCGCTGCTGGTTGAGACGCACGCCGACAGCGTCGGCGGCAAAGCGCAAGGCGCCGGTGTCGGTCAGCCGCCGCGCACGCAGCGCGTATCGATTGTGCTCTCGGCGTTCATCTGTTCGGCGTTGCCGCCGTACAGATCGACGGTCCAGGCGTTCCATGGCTTCCCTGCATGCGGGCTGGCTGACCATTGGGAGGTCAGTGGCGTGTTGGGGAACGCGGTCCCGTCGATGACGGGGAAGCTCTCGAGATCGACGAGGCCGTGCAGCTCGCGAATCGACGGCAGCCGCCAGCCACCGCCGTCAAGGGCCAGCGACTTACAGTACGCGACGGAATCGACCTGGGTCTTCGGATCGCTCGCGTGGCCACGCTGCCACTGCAACTGCGTCCACGTGTCCGTGGCGACCCACCCGCCCGAGCCGACAACGTAGCGCTTCGCGGGCACGTTCTCGATCCCACCGGCGCGCACGCAACGGACATCGCAGTTGTTGCCGATGGCGAAGCGGAACACGGTGCCGACCTCGAAGTCCACGGCGAACGCTTCCGACGGCTTGCCCTTGCGTGTGCTTGCGGACCAATACAGTGGCGTCTTCGTCCCCGGGAAGGCGCCCTGGTCGATGGTCGGGCCCGGGCTGACGATGGTGTAGTCGACCGTGCTGGCTAGCTCGTGCATCGACGGCAGGCGCCAGTCGCCGTGGCCCCCGTAGACGAGTTGGTCGCAGTAGCTCTTTGCAGCCGCCCAACCCATCGCCTGGGGTGCGCTGGTCTGCTGGAAGACGAGCTTCGTCTGCGCATCTTGCACGAGCTTCTGTCCGCCTTGGCTCTGCACGGTGTACACGAATGTCGGCTTGTCCGGCCGCGCCCCCCAGACAGGCCCCTGTGCGGCGCAAGCGGTCGCCTTCTCGCCGGCGATGTCGATCTCGGTGGCCTTGTAGCCAGGGGCGCACTGACACAGACCGCCGGTGCACTGGCCAGGCTGCACAGCGGCGCACCCCGTTCCGTCGGCCACGGCCACATTTTTGCAGCCGGTCTGCGAGTCGCAGTCATCGATCGTACAGACCTCGCCGTCGGCGCAGTCGGGCGGCTTCGAGCCCGCGCACTGCTTGTTCTTGCAACCATCGACGGTCGTACAGGCGTCGCCGTCGTCGCAGGGCGCCGAGTTCGGCGCGTGGGTGCAGCCGACCGGCGGGTCACAAGCGTCGTCGGTGCACGGCAGGTTGTCGTCACAGTCTACGACCTTCGAGCCCGCACACAGCTCGTCCTTGCACAGGTCGACCTCGGCGCAAGCGTCGCCGTCGTCGCAGGGCGCCGAGTTCGGCGCATGGGTGCAGCCGGCCTGGGCGTCACAGCCGTCGTCCGTGCAGTCGTTGTCATCGTCGCAGTTGAGTTGGCCACCCGCGGCGCAACCGCCGCTTGCGCATGCGTCGCCGACCGAGCAGACGTCGCCGTCGTCACAGGCACCCTCCGCCGGCATCTGCGCGCAGTCGCCGGTGCCGCCGTTGCACAGCCCTGCCGTACAGGTGTTGCCGTCGTCGCAGTTCTTCGGCGCGTAGACGCACCCCTCACCGGGCGTACAGACGTCGTCGACGCATGGATTGCCGATGTCGCAGTCCTTGGCGCCGCCACCCACGCACGCACCGCCCACGCAGCCATCCGCGACCGTGCAAACCTCGCCATCGTCACACGGTGACGCGGTCAACGCGTGCTTGCACTCACCGGCGAAGCAGGCGTCATCCGTACAGGCGTTGCCATCGTCGCAGCTCGTCGCCGCGCCGCTCAGGCAGACACCCGCGCTGCAGCTGTCACCGTCGGTGCACGTATCGCCATCAGTGCAGCTCGCCGCGTTCGCCAGCGCCGCACAGCCGCCGATTGGGTCGCATGCGTCGTCGGTGCAGACGTTGCCGTCGTCGCACACGACGACTTGCCCCCCGGTGCATGCGCCAGCGGCGCAGTCCGTGGTCGTCGTGCAGGCGTCGTTGTCGTCGCAGGCCTGACCTTCGTTCGACGGCGCGGCGTGGCACATACCGTCGTCCATTGAGCAGGAAGACGATTGGCAGTCGGATACTTGCTGGCAGACCACGACGGTGGCTGGGTTCCATTTGCACTGGGGCTGCGCGCCGCCCTCGTCGCAGTACCAGGTGCCGTTGCAGGGGTTGCCATCGTCAACCGCAACGCAATCCGCGTCGCCGGTACACGGGCAGACCACCTTCTTGCCCGCCAGGCATGCCCCCGCGCCATCGCAGCTGTCGTTCGCCGTGCACGGCTCGCCGTCGTCACACCACTTGCCGGCGCCGGCATCGACCATCGCGCACATGCCCTCCTTGGCCAGGCAGACGTTGGCGCGACAAGGCGTGTTGTCCACGCTCGGGCAGGTCACCGCGGCGGCCGCGTTCAGCTCGCACTTGCCTTGTGCCTTGTCGCAATAGAGCACGCCGTTGCAGAGATCGCCGTCGTCCATGTCACCGCAGTCGCCGTCCTCCGTGCACGTGCAGCTGTTCGCCAGCGCCGTCGCCTCACAGCCACCGAGTCCATCGCAAGCCTCGCCTTGGGTGCACCCGTTGCCGTCGTCGCAGGCCGTGCCGCTGCTCGCCGACACGAGGCCGCAGACGCCGGTCGTCGGCTCACAGACCGTGAAGCTGCAGTCGCCGTCATCGACCGTCGGGCAGCTCACGACGCTGGCTGGGTTGGCCTGGCACTGGCCGTCGGCGAGGTTGCAAAACAGCGTGCCGTTGCACAGATCGCCGTCGTCTTTTGCGGCGCAGTCGGCGTCCTTGTCGCAGGGGCAGGTGTTCGTGCCGGAGATGCAGTTGCCGCCCTCGCAGTGGTCGCCAGCGGTGCAAGGCTGACCGTCGTCGCAAAC
>CALGHC010000428.1 GCA_937915965.1 uncultured Myxococcales bacterium | reverse complement strand
ACGCCAACGTGCTCGCCGCGGGCTCCGGTGGCGGCAGCGGTGGCTACGGCACGTCCTACAACGCGGCCGGCAGCGGCGGCGGCGGCGGCGCCGGTGTGGTCAAGATCATCGCGCCGACGATTACGATCTCGGGCAAGCTCGTCGCCAACGGCGGCAAGGGCGGCGCCCAGCTCGAAGGCTGTGACGGCGGCGCCGGCGGCGGCGGCTCAGGCGGCGGCATCTGGTTGCGAGGCGGCGCAGTCGCCCTGACCGGCACGGTGGCGGCCGCTGGGGGCGCAGGCGGCGCCATCGACGGCGGCTCGGGCGCTCAAGGCGGCGGCGGCGGCAAAGGCGGCGAGGGTCAGATCCGCGTCGACTCGCCCGCGCAGATCGTCGGCTCGTCGACCCCGGCCTTCAAGACGGGCGACGCGAGCGGCCTGAACCTGCCGGTGACCAACACCTTCGTCATCGAGCAGAACGTGGCGGGCAAGGTAGAGCTGGTCAACAAGAGCGGCGCGCCGCGCAAGGTGATCCTGATCGCGACGTTCTGAGGAAGCAACGAGGTGGGTGGCACCTCGTCACCTCGGCGCCTCGTCAGCGCGCCGCGCAAGGTGATCCAACCAACGAGGACGGTGGCACCTCGTCGCCTCACCCGCTCCTCGACTTCTCGGATCTGAGCGTGTATGCAACCCAGCGCCTCGCCTACGCCGCTAGAACCGGTCTCTGGCGCCTGGCGGGAGGTTCACTTGCTTCGTTTTCGTCGTTCTGGAATCTGGCTCGCGACCGCCGTGTGCATGTGGGCGTGCGCTTCGACGCCCGAGGACGAGCCCACTGCAGGAAGCTCCGCAGCCGTCGACGCCGCCACCAGTGACTCTGCTGCGGGGGCGACGGATGCCGCCACCTCCGCGCCGGACGCGGTTGCCGACACAACCAGCGCGGCGGATACGGGCGGTCCCGTCATCGTCGACAGCGGAGGCGCACAGCCCGACACCAAGACTGCAGTTGCAGACACCGGTGGCACCACGGCAGACACGGCTAGCACGCCAGTGGACGCTGGTCCCAAGGACAGCTCCACGGCGGTGGGCCGCCTCTACGGGGGCGCCTACAACGAGGAGACGCCAGCCCTGGCCGTGTTCCCAGACGGCAGCGCGCTGCTGGCCGGCTACACCGAGAGCGCGGGCGCGGGCGACTGGGACATGGTCGCCATCCGCACGGACGCCTGCGGCAAGCCGACGTGGACCCGCACCTACGGCAGCGCGGGCAAGGACGAGGCCCGCGGCGTAGCGGCCGTCTCTGATGGCGGCGCCTGGTTGGTGGGATCCACCGACGGCTTTGGAGGCGGTACCGAGGCGTACATCGTTCGGATCGATGCCAGCGGCGCGCCGAAGTTCGCGCACGTGCACGGCGGCAGCAGCTTCGACGCCGCCGTCGGAGTGGCCGCGACGTCGGACCAGGGCGCCATTGTGGTCGCCAAAACCTACAGTTTCGGCCCCGGCACACCGAGTAGCCACAACTTGCTGGCCCTTCGCGTCGATGCTGCCGGCAAATTGGTCTGGGGCACGGCCTTTGGCGGCGCCGAGGATGGTGACGCCGGTTTCGCGGTCGTCGCCCTGTCCGACGAGGCCGGCAAGACGGACGGCTTCGCCTTCGCAGGGGCGACTGAGAGCTTTGGCATCAAAGACGACGACTTCTGGGTCATGAAACTCGACGCGGCCGGCAAACACCTGTGGAGCAACGCGTACGGCGGCACGCTGGATGATGAGGCCCGGGGACTCACCGCCACGTCGGCCGGCGGTCTGGCCGTGGTCGGATTCAGCCGGGGCTTTGGCGCGGTCGAAGAAGACGTCTTGGTGCTTGGCCTGGATGGCGCGGGCAAGGTGCAATGGTCGACGCGCCTGGGCACCGACGGAGAGGAGCGGGCGTATGGAGTAGCCGAGTCCCAAGGCAGCCTCTTTGTGGTCGGGCGCAGCGACGGCTTCGGCAGCGGCGACGACGGCTTCTTGGCGCGAATAGACGGCAAAGGCAGCTTGGCCTGGGCCCG
>CALGHC010000427.1 GCA_937915965.1 uncultured Myxococcales bacterium | reverse complement strand
TGGCTCTATGTCGGCGCGCTGGGCGACAAGGCGACCCTCGAAGAGGACGCCGCCCGGCGCAACGCGCTGGGCGAGGTCGCCCCCAGCCTCTACGAGAAGGACTTCGAGGCACGCAAGTCCGAGGTCGAGTCGGGCCTGGTCACCGGGGGCGCGCTAATCGGCGTCGGCGTCGCCGCGATCGGTGCCGGTCTGGGGATGTTGGCGCTGGCGCCGGACACGACCTCAGTCGCGCTTGAGGTCGGACCAGGACGCACCGGGGCGGCCCTATGCTGGAGCTTCTGAGCTGCGGCGCCCGTCGAGAGGACCGCGAGGAGAAGAGAATGCGCAGCCTTGCACTTGGAATCGGCGTGATGGTCGCTTGCGTCAGCTGCACCGTGGCGGCGCCCGAGGCGTCGTTCGCATGCCTCGAAGAGGGCGCGGCGTGCAGCGATGGCAACCCTTGCACATCGGGCGACTCGTGCCAGGCGGGCGTCTGCGTTGGTGGCACACCCCTCGACTACGACGCCTGCTGCGCAGCGATCGGCGGTCCGACAGACGGAGTCTGCGCTTCGCACGAAGGCGGGGACTGGCACCTGATCCCCAGCGGAAAGCTATGGATGGGCTGCAATGGAGCGGTCGATCTGTCGTGCCAGTCGAACGAGTCGCCCCAACACGAGGTCGACCTGAGCGCGCCCTTCTGGATCGAGCGCACCGAGGTCACCGTCGCCGCCTGGAAGGCATGTGCCGAGGCCGGCGCGTGTGACACGCTTGGCACGGGCGGCGAAGCGTGCAATTGGGGCGTCGCAGGCCGTGAAGACCACCCGATCAACTGCGTAAATTGGCATCAGGCGACGGCGTACTGCGCCTGGGTGGGGGGCGAGCTGCCGACAGAGGCGCAGTGGGAGTTGGCCGCGCGCGGCCGCTGCGAGGACAACCCCACCGCCGACGACGGAACCTGCGCCGAGGCGATGCGCATCTGGCCGTGGGGGGACGAGGCGCCGGCGTGCGGCGAGACCTCGATCTACGACGGCGGCGAGGGTGCCGGCTGCAACAAGGGTCGCACCTGGCCTGCCGGCGACGGTACCGCGAAGGGACTGAGCCCCTTTGGACTGAAGGACATGGCCGGCAATGTCTGGGAGTGGACGGCCGACAGCTACGACGAGAGCGCCTACACCGAGATCGCCAAGACCCCGGCCGTCGATCCGCTCATCACCAGTGGCGAAGGTCGCAAGACGCGTCGCGGTGGCGGCTTCAAGAGCGCCGTCGGCGCTACGCGCGCTTCGACCCGCGCGGGCGAGCTGGCCGAGGCCGCCGGCGCGGCGATCGGCTTCCGCTGCGTGCGCAACCTCTAGCTCGCGACGCCGAGCTGCAGGTGGGCGAGCACGATGAGCGCGCCGGTCCTGACCAGCATTCAGGCGGCGCCCTGGCCGGTCCGTCGCCACTGGGCCAGCCAGGTGTCGGGCTGCGGAAAGGCCGCGGACCGCAGCTCGCTCACAAATGCCTCCCACGGCAACGGGATGCGCCGCAGCTCGACCGACGCACCCGCGGCCGAGCCCTCGACAATTGCATAGTCGCATGCGGGCAGCACCCGCGGCGGCTTGCCATCAAACGGGCGCTCGAACGGCTGCGCGACGCTGCCGACGTTGACGATGGTGTGGCTACCCGCCCGCCGCGCGAGCTGGACGTGGGTGTGGCCGCAGACCATCACGTCGAATTGCCGCTCTCCCCACCACGCCTCGAGCTGGGGCCACGAAGTGTGCTCGGTGACCTGATCGGTGTCGGCGTGGGGAGAACCGTGTACGCACAGCAGCCGAACACCGCCTGCGTCGAACATGCGCTCGGCGGGCAGCGCCGCGAGCCAGGCCAGGTTCTGGGGCGACAGACGGTCCAGCGTCCACGCCTCGATCTCGGCGAGCAGAGGGTGACCGGGGTGCTCCGAGAGCCGGTCGTGGTTGCCGCTGATACACGGGATGCCTCGTGCGCTGATCAGGTCGATCACTTCATTGGGGCTCGGCCCCATGTCGACGACGTCGCCGAGACAGACGATCTGGTCGACAGACCGATCGTCGAGGTCCCGCAGGACCGCGGCGAGCGCGGCGACGGTGGCGTGCAGGTCGCTGATCACACCGATACGCATGGATGGCCTCGTTCATCGGCAAGTGGGCTGAGAAGCCGGCGCGGCGCGCCTGACGGGACCCCGACAGGGTCGCGCCAACCGCCGCCACTGGCAAGAACGGCTCGCGCAAGAGGTGTTCTTGCGATGA
>CALGHC010000426.1 GCA_937915965.1 uncultured Myxococcales bacterium | reverse complement strand
TCAATGGCGTCCACCAACGCGACAGTCAGCCATGTCAGCCCCAACGGTTGCTGCAAAACGGCCAAGGCCGGCTCTCTGAAGTGGAGCTCCAACACTCCAGGCACATCCGACGACTCGATCGTTGTCTATCTCAATGTCAGAAACAAAGGCCCCGGTTGCCAGGCGGTGGTCGTCAAGCTCGGCTTCGGCGGCAGCTCGCAGCAGGTCTGCGGCGACGGGCAGTGCAGCGGCGACGAGGCGAGCACCTGTCCAGCGGACTGTGCGACCTGCGTCGAGTCAAGCTGCGGGTCGGCCGGACCGGTGAACCCCTGCAGTTGCGCCCCGGCTTGCGCGAGCGGCGCGACTTGCTGTTGGAACAAGTCCGTCATCTGCGACGGCTGACGACGTGCCACCCCGCGCCGCAGCGGCTGGAGGCGCGGTGAAGCCCGCGAACGAGGCGCCGCCAGCCAGGGATGTGTGGTGGCGCCGTGGTGCTTCTGCGGGCAAAACAGCAAGAGGTGCTTTAAAAACAGGCTAGCCTGTTTTTTTTTGTGGTTCGCTGCCAAGGTGATGGCGCGCTGCCAAGTCGGCCCCTGTGCTGCAGCGCCAGCCAGGTGCCAGCCACCTCGTTGCCTCGTTGGAGCGCGCAAGTCACACGGCGTGCCAGCCGCTACTCGCCCCACTTGATGGCCTCCGGCGGCGCCGGCAGCGCCAGGCCAACGTCCGCAGCGCGGTTGGCGATGGTGGCGCCGAAGATCGCGTTCAGGTCGTCGATCGCGGCCTCGGTGTGCTGCAAGACCAGTCCGTACGAGGCGTCATTCGCGTCGACCAGGCTGTGGGTCATCTGCACGCCCGGGCTGGACTCGATGAGGATGCCAGCGCGCGGGTTGCCGGCCAGGAGGCAGCGGTCGACCACCGAGTCAGGCGAGGCGTTGACCAGGATGCCATCGGCGAGCGTAATGGCCCCGCCAGGAAGGACGCCGCCGCCGGCGAGCTCGGGGTGTTTGCCCCAGGCGGTGGCCAGCAGGGCGCATCCCCCCAGCTGAACCCTGCTGTGGTCGACCGCGAGGGCGGCGGCGCGGCTCGTCCTGATCACCGATGCGACGACGGACGCGGTGGTGCCATCGATCAACCACGCCCCGGAGCCGTTCTGCTGGTTGCTCTCTTGTGGTGACGTGGCCTCGATCACCAGGCCGGCCGCTTGAAGCGAGGCAGCCAGCGAGAACAGGCCAACTTCACGGTTCGCTACGAGCCGCACACCCCGCAACCGGATCAGGGCGCCGTCCTGTGCGCTCAGACCTCGTCCGAACTTCCCATCGCTCTGCTGCGCCAGCGTGCCGTCGACCAGCAGCCGAGCCACGTCCAACACCGTGCCGGCGCCGCCGGCGGCGATCCCGACAGCCCGGTTCGCCGAGAGCCGTGCGCCGCGCAGCCTCAGCCGGGCGCCGGCCCACACAACAACCCCGCCGTCGCCAGTCTCCATGCCGCTCGCCTGCGGCTGCGTCGCCTCGACCAGAAGCCGGGTCGCCGCCAACGAGGTGCCGGCATCGTGGACGCTGAGCCCAACACTGCGATTCGCCGAGAGCCGCGCGTCGCGCAGTGTCACGTCGGCGCCGTGCCGCACGGCCACGCCCTGACCAGCGGTCTGGTCGTTCAGCTTCGCGAGCGTCGCATCGACCAGGAGCCGGGTCGCCGCGAGCGTCGTGCCATGGTCAGTGACGGCAAGCCCTACAGCCCGGTTCGCTGCGAGCCGCGTCTCGTGCAGCGTCACGTGTGCGCCTGCCAGCGCGTTTAGACCGAATCCGCCGCCCTTGTCGCTGTGTTGCGCCAGCGTGCTGTCGACAAGGAGCCGAGTCGCGGTCGCCACCGTGCCGGTGTGCGCCACGGCGAGCCCGACCTCCCGATTCGCCGAAAGCCGGGTGTCGTACAGGGTCGCCTGCGCGCCTTCGTTCACGTTCACCCCGCGTCCACGGGTCAAGTCGCCATGCTGCGCCAGCGTGCCGTCGACCAGGAGTCGAGTCGCGGTGAGCACGGTGTTGGTGTGCCTGACGATCAGCCCGACATCGCGGTTTGCCGAGAGCCGGGTATCGTGCAGCGTCACTGTCGACCCATTCCGTACGCTCACGCCCCACCCGAACTTCTTGCTCGACGGCTCGGAGCGTGTCGCCTCCACAACCAGCGACGTGGCCTGCACCGACGCGCCGGCGCCGTGCAAGTTGAGCCCCACCACGGTCGCTTCCGTCACAAACAAGCGCTGCAGTCGCGCCGGCAGGGTCCCCGACACATCGACGCCGATCCAAGGCCCGCCGATCCGGAACCCGTCGACGAGCGCCTCGCCGCTGCCTGCGCCCTGCACCGTCAACGCCGCCTCGCCCGGCAGGCCGACGATGTTGACCAGCGCCGCGCAGTGGCCGCGCAGGCTCACCGCCTTCGAGATCCCCACCGACTCCTGGTAGCTGCCCGGCGCCACGACCACGACGCCGCCCGCCGGCGCCAGCACCAATCCCTTGCCGATCGTCCGGACCGGCTGGGCCATCGTCCCTGGCCAGGCGTCCTTGCCCTTGGTCGCGTGGACGAAGACGTCCGCGTCGCCGGCCGCCGCGCCGGCGTACTCGCCGGCAGGGCAGTCCGCCGGATCCGGCAGGCAGGGTGGCAGCTTGCCCACCCCGACGTTGCCCGCCCCGACCTTGGCCGCGCCGTCGACGATGAAGCCGGGCGGGCAATAGCGCGACTCCCAGGGCACACCGACGTAGACGCAGCGCTCGGGATCCGGCAGCGCGCCGTCGGGGCCGCGCGTGCACTTCTGCAGCTCGACCTCGCTGCAGAAGTGCGGCTCGGCGCTCGCGTCGTCGCGACAGAAGAAGGTGTCCTCGACGTCCGGTAGCTTCGTCAGCGGCGGCACCCCCGAGGGGACGCCGTCGGCGAGCGTCGGCACCGGCGGCAGCGTCGCC
>CALGHC010000425.1 GCA_937915965.1 uncultured Myxococcales bacterium | reverse complement strand
CCGTCAGCACCGCGTCGACGACGTTGAGGATCAGAGTGGCTCGGACGATCCACTCCAGCCAGCGGTAGTGCTCTGCTGTGCCGATCCAATTCGCCGAGATGCGGCTGAGGCGTCTTGGCGGTTTTGCGGCGGTTGGTGGCTCGATTGGCTCCATGGGTTCAGGATAGATGGGCCCGCCGGACCCGCATAGGGGGAGCGCTGTGAAATCCATACCCGCTTTCGTGACGACCGCTTCCGATGGCCGTGGCTTCGCCCCTGGCGGCAGCGTCTATCGGCCGCCGTCCGAGGCAGAGTCGCTGCTGCTGCAGGTCAGCGTAGGCTGCTCGCACAACCGCTGCGCCTACTGCGCCATGTACCGCGAGAAGCGCTTCGCCATCCGACCATTCGACGACGTCGTCGCGCTCATCGACGACGCGGCGGCGTGGGGACCGGGCGCGTTCCGGCGCGTCTTCCTCTGCGACGGCGACGCGCTGGTCCTGCCGCAGGTCAAGCTCGTGCCGATCCTCGAGACGATCCGCGCGAAGCTGCCTTGGGTGGAGCGCGTCGCGACCTATGGAGACTGTCGCTCGGTCCTGCGCAAGTCGGTGGAGGAGCTGCGCGAGCTCGCCGGGCTGGGCCTCGCCCTGGTCTATCACGGCGTCGAGACCGGCGACGACGAGGCGATGACGTCGATCGTCAAGGGCTCGACCCGCGACCAGGTCATCGCCACCGCGGATCGGCTACGCGAGGCCGGTATCGCCCACTCGGTCATCGTCCTGCTCGGCATCGGCGGCGCCGACGGCAGCGAGCGCCACGCCCGCGAGACCGCGAGCCTGCTCACCCGCATCGATCCCGTCTATGTCGGCGCGCTGACGGTGACTCCAGTGCCAGGCACACCCCTTGGGATCGCAGAGGCCGAAGGCCGTTTTGTCCTGCCGACCAAGATGCGTCTGCTCGAAGAGCTGCGCGTGCTCGTGGCCGATAGCGACCTGACAAGGTGTCGGTTTTCGTCGAACCACGCGTCGAACTACCTGCCGCTGCGTGCCACCCTGCCCGACGATCGCGCGGCGATGTTGGCCGCCATCGACCGGGTGTTGGCGAGCGGTGACGAGGGTCTCTTGAAGCCGGAGTGGGCGCGAGGCTTGTGACGCCGCCCAGCGGACGTGGCAGAGAAACCAGCAAGAGGTAGTAAAATATCAGGCTAGCCTGTTTTTTTGACGGTCTTCGCCGCGGCGGTGTTTCAAAAGCCCCTGCGACGCGGCACACTGCGTCGACTTGCGCCGACTTGCGCCGACTTGCGCTGACTTCGCCGAATACCCAGGACACGCCCATGGCCCTCTTCCAGCGAGCCCCACGCACCCCCGAGGAGGCCGCGGCCTACAAACCCCTGGACATCGGTCCCGACAAGGTCCTCGAGATGGACGAGGACCAGTGGTACGCCGAGATCTACCGCGGTGACTCGGTGCCGCAGCTGACCGTTCGCGCGGTGCTGGGCGGCTCGGCGCTGGGCTTCTTGCTGGCGTTCACGAACCTCTACGTCGGCCTCAAGACCGGCTGGGGTCTGGGCGTCGCGATCACCGCGTGCATCCTCGCCTACGCGCTGTGGAATGTGCTCGGCAAGGCCGGCCTCGCCAAGGCGCCGCTGACGATCCTGGAGACCAACTGTCTGCAATCGACCGCTTCGTCGGCCGGCTACGCCACCGGCGGCACCTTCGTCTCGGCGATCGCGGCGCTGTTGATGCTGTCGGCGACGCCTGAGCACCCCGAGGGTCAGCACCTTCCCTGGTACGTGCTGATCGGCTGGACCGTCTTCCTGGGTGCGCTCGGGACGGTGATGGCGATCCCGATGAAGCGCAACATGATCAACCACGAGAAGCTGAAGTTCCCGTCGGGAACTGCCGCCGCGGTGACGCTGCAGTCGCTCTACTCCGAGGGCGCGGACGCCATCGCCAAGGCGCGCGCGCTGATGTGGGCCGCGGCCGCCGGGGCGATCTTCCCGCTGATCCTCGAGCTTCAGGTGCTGCCGCAGCGGTTTGCCGAGTCTTTGGGACGCAAGTCGCTGTTGCCGGGTGACTCGCAGATCTTCGACTGGCTGCCCGCGATCGGCTCACACCTCAAAGACGGCGAGCTCATCCCCAACAAGCCCAGTGATTGGACGATGGTCTTCGACAACAACCCGGTGATGATCGCGGCTGGCGCGCTGGTCGGCCTGCGCATCGCGATCTACATGACCCTCGCCGGGCTCGGCCTCGCCTACGTGCTGGGGCCGATGGGCTACGAGGCGGAGTGGACCAACGCCGCCGGCGAGACGATCCGCGCGGCGAGTCAGCCGTACAAGGCCTGGAAGGAGATCGGCATCTGGCTGGGTGTGCCGATCATGCTGTCGAGCGGCCTGCTCTCGTTCGCGATGCAGTGGAAGACCATCGTGCGCGCCCTGCGCGGTCTGGGGGCGGGCTCGGGCAGCCAGGACGAGCTGATCCTCAAGACCGAGGTGCCGTTCTCGTGGTTCGGCTGGGGCACGGTGATCTCCGGCACCGGCGTCGTCTGGGTCGCCCACACCTTCTTCGAGGTGCCGTGGCACTACGGCGCCCTCGCCGTCGCGATGACGTTCTTCCTCGCCCTGGTCGCCTGCCGCGCGACCGGCGAGTCGGACATCACGCCTGTGGGAGCCATGGGCAAGATCATGCAGCTGACGTATGGCGTCCTGATCCCGCAGTCGGTGACGGCCAACTTGATGACCGCCTCGATCACGGCGAGCGCGGCGGGCTCGTCGGCCGACCTGCTCAACGACCTCAAGAGCGGCTACCTGCTCGGCGCCAACCCGCGCCGCCAGTTTGTCGCCCAGTTCATGGGGATCTTCGCCGGCACCCTCGCGACGGTCACCGGCTTCTTCTTGCTGGTCCCAGACGCGACGGTCCTCAACGGCGTCGGCACCCACGCCCCGAAGTTCCCCGCCCCCGCCGCCCAAGCGTGGAAGGCGGTCGCCGAGGTCTTCAAGAACGGCCTGGAGAACATGCACCCGATGCACCAGCAGGCGATCGTCTGGGGCCTCGCCCTGGGCGTCGTGATGGTGCTGCTCGAGAGGTTCCTGCCCAAAGCCCGACCCTGGCTGCCCTCGGCGACCGGCATCGGTCTCGGCCTGATCCTGCCCTTCCAGTACCCCCTGTCGATGCTGATCGGCGCCTTCATCGCCTGGGGCTGGCAAAAGCGCAACCCGGAATCATCGGAGAAGTTCATGATCCCAATCGCCGCCGGCATCATCGCCGGCGTCTCAATCCTCGGCGTCATCGTCGCCGTCCTCAACAACCTGGTCCTCGGCTAGGGCGCTGGGGCTGGGGCTCGAGCCCCGCCCTCCCGAAACCAACAAGGGCGGCTCCGCCGCCCGCACGCAGTGGGGAAGCCCCAAGAACCACGCTTCTT
>CALGHC010000424.1 GCA_937915965.1 uncultured Myxococcales bacterium | reverse complement strand
GGCATCCTGGTGGACCCGCCCGTCGACACCTCAGCGTGGCTGCGCGAGCACGACATCCCGCCGCGCAGCGTAGACAGCGTCCTGCTGACCCACGTTCACGGCGACCACGACGGCGGCACTCTGCAGAAGGCCCTCTTCGCCGACCGCATTCGAATCTACTCGACGCCGACCATCTACAACAGCTTCCTGCGCAAGGCCTCGGCGATTACCGGTCTGAAGATCGAGCGTTTCCACCGCATCATCGAGTTCGTGCCCGTGCCGATCCGCACACCGTTCCGAATCCACGGTGGTCGCTTTGTCTTCGACTACACGTTGCATTCTATTCCGACGATCCGCTTCGCCGTAGAGACCGGCGGCCGCTCGCTGGTCTACTCTGCCGACACGCTGAACGAACCCGAGGCCATCAAGAAGCTGCGCGACGAGGGCATCCTCAGCGCCGAGCGCGCCGCGGACCTGCTCGATTTCCCGTGGCACCACGATCTGGTCATCCACGAGGCCGGTGTGCCGCCCATCCATACGCCTGTTTCGGCGCTCGCGAAGCTGCCCGACGAGGTCAAGGCTCGGCTGATGGTCGTCCACACGACGGCGAGCGCCCTGCCCGTCGACAGTGGGCTGCGGCTGGCGCCGCCCGGCTTGGAAGGGACGGTACGCCTGAGCGCAACGCCAACCATCCACCACGAGGCGATCCGCTGGCTGCGTGCCCTGCAGACGGTGGAGCACTTCCGCAGCCTGCCGTTGAGCAAGGCCATCGACCTGCTGCAAAATGGCGAGCTTCAACGGTACAAAGCGGGCGAACGGGTCATCCGCAGGGGCGACGCCGGCACCCACTTCTTCGTCATCCTGTCGGGCCGCTGCGCGGTTTTGCACGGTGAGGTCGATCGCAAAGAGTTCGGCCTGTACGAGACCTTCGGCGAGTCATCGCTCCTGCTCGACCAGCCCCGCACTGCGGACGTCTTCGCGGCATCCGACATCGAGCTGCTGGCCTTGGACAAGGAAGCGTTCCTGCAGTTCCTCGCCGGGACCGGCGTCGAACGACGCATGGTGCGTCTCTTCGAGAGCCGTCGCTCCGGCACCTGGGAGCTGCTTGACAGCCACCCCGTGTTTGCCCGGATGAACGCGGCCCAGCGAAGCCTGCTGCAGTCCCTGTTGATGCCGCGGGTGTATTCGGCTGGCGACGTCCTGGCAACGGCAGGCGACCCGGCGGCCGTGGCGCTGATGATCAGCGAAGGCGAGCTGATCGAGCGCGCCGCAGACGGCAGCGAGTTCCGCCACGGCGCCGACCAGATGGTGGCTGCCCTCGAGGCCGTCGCCGAGGGTCGGCCGCAACCGACGACCATCGAGGCAGCGACCCGGGTGACGGGGTTCGAGATCGAGTTGGTCGGCCTGCGTTCATTCCTGCAGCGCTACCCGGGTGTGTACCTCCAGCTGCTTGAGTTGTTGCGGCGATAATTGTTGCAGCGATAGAGTGGCGCCCCAGACGTCTGGGCCCGACAGGCGCCTCATGCAAAACCTACACTAGCGACATGACCTGCCGGCCTGACCAGCTCCCCTGGTGACGCCACCGCGGAGCGCGACCATGCCCGACCTGGCCCAGAACCGGCACGTCACCCAGCGCGGCGTCCGGCTGGGCACCCGGCGCAACGCGCGGCACCGCGCGCAGCAGATGATCTGGCTGGTCGCGGCGGTGGCCGTCACCACGGCCGCCCAGGCATGCTCGGAGGATCCAGGCGAAGGCCCAGACGCCAGCCCGACCGAGCTGTCCAAGGCCAGCGACACCGCCGTGTCAGGCGACCTGCTGCCGGCGCCGACCGGCACCTCCGCGACGTTGAGCTCCGGCGACGCGACGCTCGTCGTTGACCTGCAGACGCGGCGCCTGGTGCTGAGCTACGCCGGCGAGGCGCGCACCACCGTCGAGCTCGACTCGCTGCAGTTCGGTCGGGTGCCGGACTTCGATCCCGGCTGGGCCTACAACCCGGTCTACATCGACGACAGCCCCCCCGACGGCCTGCAGTGGCTCGCTGTCGGCGCGGTGAGCTTCGCCGATCACCTCGTGCCCGCGCCGTTCGTCCTGCCCGAGCGCGAGCCGGCGGCACCCTCCGACGGCGTCACGATCGATTTGATCACAAAGACCGACACCGGCGACGCCGGCCCCGGCATGCGGCTCACCATCGACGCGATCGACCACGAGACCTTCCGCTGCGAGCTCATCATCGCCGACAGCGACCTGCGCGCCCAAACCGCCAAAGACGTCGCTAAGAACCCGATCGTCTACAGCCGCGTCGCGACCGGCGCAGGCGCCGACGAGCGCTTCTGGGGGCTGGGCGAATACCTGGACGGCCCTGAACACCGCGGACGGCGGCGCGCCATGCAGATCGAGCCGGATTTCGGCCAGGAGAGCGCCTACAACGAGGCCCACGTGCCCATTCCCCTGGTGATCGGATCGGCGGGCTGGGGCCTCTTTGTCGAGTCGCGCCGTCCCGCACTCTTCGACGTGGCCAAGTCGGATCCCGAGCGCGTCGTCGCTACATTCGCGACCGCTTCGCTGCCGTTCTGGTTGATGGCCGCGGCGCACCCCGCGCAGGTGACCGGTCAATACACCCGCATCACCGGCGCTCCCGCCGTTCCGGCGCGCTGGGCATTTGGCGGGCTGATCTGGCGCAACGAGAACGAGAGCCAGGCCGAGGTGCTCGACGACATGGCGCAGATTCGGGCCCACGATCTCGCGCTCTCCGGCATGTGGATCGATCGTCCGTACGACACGCACGTCAACAACTTCGACTTCGATCCGGCACGTTTCCCGGACGCCGACGCGATGATCGCCGCGATCCACGCCCAGGGGCTGCGGGTGGCGTTGTGGTCGACGCCCTACCTCGAAGACGGCGCCGATCGCCATGACGAGGCCGTCGCCCAGGGTCTGTTCGTCGGCGTGCCCAAGCTGGCCGCCAACTTCATGAAGTGGGGACCGCCGATCGACTTCACCAACCCGGCGGCGCGGAGCCTCTGGGACGAGCTGGTCCAGAAGGTGACAAAGCGCGGCATCGAGGGCTTCAAGCTCGACTTCGCCGAGGACGTGCATGTCGGCCTGTTCACGGTACGCGAGGCGTACGTCTTCGACGACGGCAGCGACGAGCGAACGATGCACCATGGCTACGCGCCGCTGTACCACGAGGCCTACAGCAAGCACCTGCCGGCCGACGGTGGCTTCCTGATCTGCCGAGCCGGCACCTACGGCGATCAGCGCCTGTCGACCGTGATCTGGCCGGGCGACCTGTGTGCGAACCTGACCGCCCATGGCGAGTGCGTCGACGAGGGGGGCGAGGAGGTCTGCCACGTCGGCGGGCTGCCTGCGTCGGTCTCGGCGATGCTGTCGCTCGCGCCTAGCGGCTATCCTCTCTATGGCGCGGACACCGGCGGCTACCGCCACGGTAGACCAACAAAGCAGACCTTCTTGCGCTGGCTCGCGCAGACGGCGCTGTCGCCGATCCTCCAGATCGGCGGTGGCAAGCACAGCAACCCGTGGGATTTCGAAATATACGGCGACTCGCAGTTCGATCAGGAGGTCCTCGATGCGGCTGTGGTGCTCACTCGTCTGCACTTGCGCCTCTTCCCCTACATCTACGGCGACGCCCTCGCGGCCCACGAACACAGACTCGGCCCGGTTCGCCCCCTCGGCCTCGCCCACCCCGAGCTGATCGGCGCCGTCGGTACGGCCACCTTCGACGCGCTGGCGACCAACAGCTACCTGCTTGGAGACATGCTTCTAGTGGCACCGATCGTCGACTCCGCCAGCAGCAGAGAAGTGCTGCTGCCGCCCGGCCGCTGGTTCGACTGGTGGAGCCACGCGCCGGCGACGGAGGCTCCCGGGCACAACGGCGACGAGGCGAAGGCCCAGGTGCTGACCGTGGCGGCGCCTCTGGGCCGGATCCCGTTCTTTGTCACCGCAGGCGCGCTGATACCCATGCTGCGTCCGGACCTGGACACGCTCGCGCCCGCCACCGAGCCGGGCGTTGAGAGCTTCGCCGACGCGCCGGGCCGCCTGCACGTGGTCGTTGTGCCCGGCGACGCCGGTGACCGCGGTGTCTACGATGGCAGCGAGCTGACGCTGCGTGCCGAGGGCAATGGCTGGCGCGTATCGGCGCAGCCCGGGGTCGAGTACGTCGCCGGCGTCGAGCTCGAGGTCTGGATGGCCGCCAAGCCCGCAGCTGTCACGGTCGATGGCGACGCCGCCGCAGCGAAGGCCGACGCCGCGGCTGCAGCCGACTGCGAGCGATGCTGGTGGTGGGACGACGCGACCTCGGTCGCCCACGTCAGGCTGGCGACCGCGGGCGGCACGGCAATCGTGACGCCGTAGCGACTGGTCGCGGCCCCGGCCGACCTGCTACAACGCGCCGACCATGGACGCGACCCCGCACATCGCCAGCCTTGATGCAGAAGCGCTGCTGCCGTTGCTGCAAACCCGCGCGCCCCTCGCCCGCATCGGCGAGGCCCGTCGGCTCATCGCCAGCCACTTCGCGATACCCGGCGGCGGGCGCTCCTGCCGACCAGTCGGCCGGGCGACGCGCGATGCGTCTGAGGCGCTGGTCGACCGTCAGCCCATTGAGCTGGTTGAGGAGGTGGCCGACGACTCAGACGGCTTCGTCAAGCTGCTCTTCCGCCTCGCCGACGGAGCGCTGTGCGAGGCGGTTCGCATCCCTCTGCACAAGCCTGGCTGCTTCAGCGTGTGCCTGTCTTCGCAGGTCGGCTGTGCGATGGGCTGTGACTTCTGCGCGACCGGGCGCCTGGGCTTGCGCCGCGACCTCGCGGCCTGGGAGATCGTCGAGGCGTTTCGGCTGGTGCGAAATGGCACCCCGGGCCGGGTCAGCGGAGCCGTCTTCATGGGTCAAGGGGAGCCGCTGGACAACTACGACGCCGTCCTGCAAGCAGCGCGCGTCATCTCGCTGCCCTACGCCGGTCGCATCGCCAGCGAGGCGATCTCCATCTCGACGGTTGGGGTCGTCCCCGCGATCCAGCGCTACGCCAGCGAGGGTCACCGCTATCGACTGATCGTCTCGCTGACCAGCGCCATCGACAGCCGCCGGGCGCGGCTGATGCCGGTCAGCCGAAAGTGGGGCGTCGCCGACATCGCCGCAGCGGTGACGCAGCTGCACGCGCGAACGGGGCAACGGCAGACCCTCGCCTGGGTCATCCTGGCGGGTGTCAACACGGGTGCCGACGAGGTCGAAGCGATCGCCCGTCACTTTGGTCATCTGCCGCTGCGCATCAACCTCATCGACGTCAACGACGCCCGGCCACAGGGCTACACGCGGGCCGACGAAGACGACGTGGCCGCCTTCGTCGACCGCCTCAAGGTGCTCGGGGTGCCGATCGTGCGCCGCTATTCGGGCGGCGCGGCAAAGCACGCGGCATGCGGCATGCTGGCGGCGCGACACGTCGCGCATGACGCGGGCGGACTTCGAGGTGGCTGCAGTGCCGGCTGATTCCCCCACAAGCGGCGCGCCGGCGACGACCGCGCACGCGCAGGGCGCGTCCTGGCAGGACCAGCTCGAAGAAGCCCTCTACGACGCTGATCCGGTCGTCCGAGACCGCGCGCGCAAGGCCCTGCAGCGGCACGAGGGCGAGGCGCCAGTCGCGGCGCTGATCGACCTGCTCGGCTCTGCCGACCGCCGGGTGCGGTTGCGCGCGGCGCGGCTCCTCGCCGACTGGCCCGCCGAGCGCGCCCGAGGCCCCCTCGTTGCCGCCATGTCGGGCGATAGCCGCAAGGACAGGTCCGGCGATAGCCGCAAGGACAGGTCCGGCGATAGCCGCAAGGACAGGTCCGGCGATA
>CALGHC010000423.1 GCA_937915965.1 uncultured Myxococcales bacterium | reverse complement strand
AGCCACGCCGCCCGCGCCTCGTCGGGCGTGCCGGCGTCGGCGGCCAGCGTGCCCAGGTTGCAATCTGGCAGCGCCAACGAGGGTTCGACCGCGGCGGCCGCTCGCAGGTGTTCGGCTGCGCTCGCATCGTCGCCGCGCGCCCGGTCGCCTTCGGCCAGTAGCAGCAGGGCCGGCGCCCGCGGGCCGGCTTCCTTGAGCCGCCGGTGGAGAAGCTGGCGAAGCCCATCCTCGCCGGCGTAGCCGTTGCCGACGTAGGTGCCCACCTTGGCGAGCTCGCCCACCGCCGAGAACGCCGACGCGAAGACACCCGCCGCCAGCAGCGTGGCGACCGCCAAGGCGACCAGCATCAAACGCTGGGCGCGCGTCGCGTAGGCCAACGTGCTGTGGCGCAGCCGGGTCACCGGCTGGTCGAGGAAGGCACGCACGCGGGCCCAGCGCGACCGCATGCCCAGACTGCGAAGGTCGGCGAGCCGCGTCGGCCGAGCCAACGACCACAAGCGAAGATGAAGAAGCGCCAGCAGGAACGGCGCGAACGCGAGCAAGGCGCTCGCGAGATCCATCACCAGCGGCAGCCACGGAGGCAGCAAGAAGAGACCGCCGCCGATCTTCGAGGCCTCCAGGCGCGGTTCGAGCGCCGCCGCACGTTCGAGGTCACCGTGCTCGCGCAGCCAACGCACCAGCGCCCGGTAGAAGCGATGGTCGCCCTCTGCGAAGGTGCTGAAGAGACGGCCGGTCTCGAGCAAGGCAAAGGCCCGCTGCGTTCGGCCAGCTTGGAAGTGCTCCCCGGCGAGGCGCCGCAGCGGAAACGACGGATTGCCGACCAGCAGCGAGGCGAGATCCGCGTTGCCGCCGCGATCCAGGAACGCGCGGCTGGCGTTGGTGTAGATCTGGTCGGCGTCGTCGGCGCGGCCGTTGCGCTCAAGCCACACACCCAGCTGCACGGCCACAAGGGGCAAGAGGGGCTGGGCGTTGTGCACCGCCCGGGCGCCCAGAGCGTCGCCTTCAGGCGCGTCTCCGCTTCGGTCGGCCTCGACGGCGGCGACCGCGAGCAGCTGGGCGTCGTTGGGGTCCTGGTCCAGGTGGGCGCGCAGGCCGGCGAGCACGCGCCCGGCAACCTGCGGCGATGCTGCAGCGTCCTTTGGCGCGACACCCAACTCGCTGGCAGCTGCCACGCGCAGTCGGTCGCTGATCGTCTGCGCGCGCTTGCCTTGACCGTACAGAGTCTTGAGCTGGCCGCCCTGGAAGACAGCGGTGCCGCCGCCCGCTCGCACTTCGAGTTCGTGGATCCAGCCGCGTTCGACGTCGGTCCACGCCGCGACCACCATTGTCCGCGGGTCAAAGGGGTCGGGCCAGGCCAGCACCGCCTCGCCGTCGAGCGGCGTCCTGGCCACGATGCGACCGTCGATGGCCCGCACGCGCAGCAGCTGGCCATCTTGGGCGAGGATGGCCGTGTCGTCGTTGACGGCCGTCGCATAGGGCAGGCCGCCACCGCCACTCGCCGTCGGCTGCTCGTAGCGCCACGCTTCGTCGCCGCCCTTCTTCATGGTCGCGCGCCAGGCACCGCCAGCGTCGCGCCGCAGCCGAGGCAAGCGGGTGGCGGTTGGCTCCTCCGCCAGGCCGAATGGTGGCGCGTCGAGCACAAACCGCGCTCCCCGATCCGCGCAGGTCGACGGATCGATCTTGTCGGCGTTGCTCGCACCCCGGCCCGCAGGTCGACCGCTGAGGTTGCACCAGGCCGTCGTCAGCAGCTTGCGCTCGACCTCGCCCAGGGGCACCACCACGGGCTGCTCGGGGCGGCGGCTTCTCGGCAGCTTGCCGAGCGCAGCGTCGTCGAGCAGCTCAAGCAGCGCCGCCGTCCCGCCGGGCCCCACTTTGGCCTTGGCCGTGTCCCGCAGCGCCTCGCACGGCTGCGCCGCTGCCCACGCTCCGTCGCCGCGCAGCAGCGGCTGGACCCAGTCGGCGATCGGCGTATCACGTAGCTCTGGATGGTCTCGAACTCGTTGCGCGAAGCCGACGAGCGAAGTGTCTTCAAGTGCAGAGACGCACAACCTGTCAAAGAGCCGGCTCCAGCGGCCGTGCTGCCACAGCAAGATCAGCCGACCGCGCTCCAGGGTCGCGAGGCGCTCGCGTACGTCATCTCGTTTTGCCAGCGGATGCCGCTCGATGCTGCCCTGAATGCGCTCGACCTCGGCAGCGTCGCCGCGCCACAAGGCCTGCCAGCCATCACGAACCAGGTGGTCGATCTCCGTGGCCCTCTCGCGCGAAAGGCGGCGTTCATCTTCGGCTTCGCGCACCGCCCCGAGCCCGGTCCACGCCATCGCCGCCAAGGCGAGCGTCGCCGCCGTCACCAGGAGGCTGCGCACCCGACTACCGCGGCGGCGCTTCAGAACAGCGCGCACCATCGCGACGCGCCGTCGGTCGAGGCCGTCGTCTACCGCCAAGAGGCCCAGTTGCGCCTCGGCGAGGCCGGGGTCGCCGCGGTCGATCGCCTCCTCGGCGTAGTCGAGGGCGGCCCGGCGCCGACCGAGCACGGCATCTTCGTTGTCAGTCCACAGATGCAGCGCTTGGGTGTAGCGGGCCAGCACCTCGGCATATCGACCGTAGCGCTCGTCGCGGGGCACCGCGCCGCGGCTGGCCAGCTCCGCGTGGGTGGCCGCCGCCTCATCGGCGAGGCGCATCGACTCGGCGTGGTCGAGCCACTCGCGCACGTCGTCCTGCATGGCCGCGATCGACGGGTAGCGTTGGGTCGGCTCGGCGGCCATGGCCCGCCGACACACGGCGGCCAGGGCGCTGGGCACGTCGTCGTCGAAACTCGGCGGTTCGCTGCGGACCGCGGTCAGCAGCACATCGACCAGGGTGCGACCACCGTGCGGCGGCCGGCCGGTGAGGATCTCGTGAAGGATCGCCCCCATGAGGTAGACGTCAGTCGCTTCGCTGACGGCAGCGCCGTTGCCGCGCGCCAGCTCGGGGGCCATGTAGCAAGGCGTACCCGCCGGACCGTGCATGGTCGAGCGGTGCGGCGCGATCGGGTGATCGGGCGGCGGATCGCTGATGTCGACCGCGATGCCCCAGTCCATCACCAGGATCTCGCCGAACGCACCGATCATCACGTTCTCTGGTTTGAGATCGCGGTGGACGATGCCCCGGCTGTGGGCGAAACCGACGGCGTTGCCGACCTGCATGAGGGTGTCGACGTGGCGTTTGAGGTCCCAGCCTCGGGCGCGCTCGATCGCCTTGTCGGTGCGCGGATGGATCAGGTCGCACCACGATGTGCCTCGGACCAGCTTCATGGCCAGGAAGAGCTCGCCGCTCGTGTCCTGGCCCAGCTCGTGGACGGGGATGATGTTGGGATGATCGAGCGAGCCGGTGACCTGCGCCTCGGCGATGAATCGCTCGCGTGCCTGGCCACCGCGCTTGTCCGGCAGGATGGTCTTGATGGCGACGTCGCGGTCGAGGCTGCCCTGATGAGCGCGAAAGACGATGCCCATGCCGCCACGGGCGAGCTCGTCGATCAGCTCGAAGCCGGCCTGACCTTGGCCGTCACCGGCCGCAGCGGCCGTCGCTGTCGCGGCGGGGCGAGACGCCGCAGGCCGCGTTGTGCGGACCTCGGCGATCTCGTCGTCGGCCGCCTGGCCGCTGCTGGTTGTGAGATCGGCCGCGTCCATGGTCGCAGCAAAGAGCTCGGCGCCACCGGCGTCGTGGCCTGGCTGGGTCTTCTCGTCGGCATCGGTGTCGGTGTCGGCGTCGGTGTCGGCCTGGCTACCAGCGCCGCCCTCCCCTTGGCCGTCGGCGGGCGCGAGCGTCGCGGCGGCCGTGTCGACGTCGACGACCGTCTGGGCGTCTGCGGCGGAATCAAAGCTGCGTGAGAACACCATGGTCGGCAGCGTGGTCTTGCGCGTCGCCCCGGCGCCGAGCACGAGCGGGCCGCGAGTGGCCAGCGTCGCGCTGGCCGCGAGCGTTTCGCCGAAGGCGTCGCTGCCCAACGTCTCGGCCCACAGGTCCTGCAGTTCGGAGCTGTCGGCGCTGGCGCCGTCGGCGTTGGCGCTGCCATCGGCGTCGGTGTCGGCGTCGCCCTGGGCGTCAGGTCGGCGGGTCGTCGCGTCGCCCGGCGTCTCGGCGGGCTGGTCGTCCGATGGGTCGTGCTTGCCCTTGGAGGGGTCCGACATTCGATTCCTCTTCCCAGAGCGATGTCCACGTCGTCTACGTCGTCTGCGTCGTCTACGTCGTCTGCGTCGTCTGCGTCGTCTGCGTCGTCTACGTCGTCTGCGTCGTCTCCGTCGTCTCCGTCGTCTGCGTCGTCTGCGTCGTCCACGTCGTCCGCATCGTCCGCATCGTCCACGTCGTCCACATCGTCCACGTCCGTCTACGTCAGTGCCCGCAGCATCCTAGGGGCACGCGGGTGCGGTGGCAAGCGACGCCAATGCTCGGAATTGCGGCGAAATCATGGCGTTGCGGTCCATCTAGCGATCCAGCGGCCGGTCCCTTAGATCCTCGCGCCGCGTCGCGCGTCCCACCACAGGGACAGCCTCCTTTGCGAGGAAATTGAAGGAACTGGAGGAAAGCATGCGCCACGTCACCATCCTCTCCGCTCTTGTATTGGTCGCCTGCAGCTCGACCAGCGGCACGGCCTGGTCGCTCAGCCCACAGTGGGACGGCCGCTCGGGGCCCTGGTCCGTCGAGGTCATCGACGCCTCGGGCGCCAGCCTGCCCACCTACGAGGCCCGCGGCCGCACCTGGATTCTCGGCGAACGCGATCAGCGCTACCGCATCCGCGTACGCAATCACTCGTCCAGACGGGTCGAGGCGGTCGTCTCGGTCGATGGCCGCGACGCCGTTGACGGCCGCGAGGCGAGCTGGAACAAGCCCGGCTACGTCATCGATCCGTGGGGCGCGGTCACCATCGACGGCTATCGCATGTCGCTCAGCGAGGTCGCGACCTTCCGCTTCTCGCCCGTGGCCCGATCCTACGCGGCGCTGACCGGCGACGCGCGTGACGTCGGGGTCATCGGCGTCGCGGTCTTCCCCGAGCGAATCCGCCACCGTCGGCGGCCGCGTCCCGTTCAGCGGCCCCGCCCGTCTGACGACGCCCGCGAGGCCGACGCGCCTCACTGGACCGATCGCGGTCGTGAACACGGTGATGCAGATGAAGAGTACGGTGACGGCGCGGCCGCCGAGGCAAGAAAGGCACCAGCCAGGTCGCGGCCATCAGCAGGCGCCGCAGGTCGCGATTCGGCCGCCGCTGCGCCCCGCAGCGAATCGGGGCGCGGCTCGATGGACCGGTCGCGTCGCCAGCCAAGCGAGCGCCCCGGGCTCGGCACGGCGTTCGGCGAGCGCCGCTCGTCTTCGGCCCATGAGGTCGACTTCGTTCGCGCCAACCGCTACCGCCCAGCGGTGGTCCTTGGTCTGGGCTACAACAACCGCAGGGGTCTCGCGGCGATGGGTATCGACGTCGACGGTTGCCGCCACCGACCAGCTCGCCACCGCTGTCGCCGCGACTGGGATCGCCACCAGCGCGAGACCGCGCGACCGTTCGCCGAGGTGCCGCGCCAGTTCGCGGCGCCTCCGCCCGGCTGGTAGACCGCGCCTCGACGGCGTATGGCCGCGGCTCCGCCCTGGCTCGCTGTGTGAAGGTCGGCCCGCGGGTTCGTGCCGCTATCTACCGCCGGGCTTCTTGGCAGCGGGCTTCTTGGCAGCGGGCTTCTTGGCAGCGGCCTTGGTGCCGTCCGGCTTGCCGCCCGCCTGGGCCGCGACCAGCTTCTCGGCCTCGTCGAGGGCTTCGGCCAGCGACGCAAACGCCGTCTGGTACGGCTGCGGCGTCCGCATGTCGACGCCGGCCATGATCAGCAGGTCGATTGGATACTTCGATCCCCCGGCGGCTAGCATCTCGAGATAGGCGTCGCGGGTCGCCGTGTCGCCGCTGTGCACCTTGCGGGCGATGGCGGTCGACGCGATGAAGCTGGTTGTGTACTGGAACATGTAAAAATTATAGTAAAAGTGCGGAATGTACGCCCACTCGGCGGCGTACAGGGGGTCGATCCGGCAAACGCCGGCCTTCTCGCCGTACCAGGCGCGCAGCAGCTCAAGGTAGGTGGCGTCGAGCAGATCGGCGGTCAGGGGCTTGCCCGATGCAGCGAGCTCGTGGATGCGCAGCTCGAACTCGGCAAAGATCGCCTGACGGAAGACAGTCGTGCGCCAGCCATCGAGGTATTGGCCTAGCAGGAACAAGCGCCGCTGCGGGTCCTTCTCCTGGTCGAGC
Source organism: uncultured Myxococcales bacterium (assembly GCA_937915965.1). Classification (GTDB taxonomy): domain Bacteria; phylum Myxococcota_A; class UBA9042; order UBA9042; family UBA9042; genus CALGHC01. The sequence goes on along the minus strand of CALGHC010000423.1, from coordinate 5,003 downwards.
AGGTGGTGGCGCAGCAGATCCTCGTTCGCCGTCGAGGCGACCTCGGCGGTGAAGGTCGGGTAGTCGGCCTGGAAGAAGGGCTGCCGTTGGTTGGCCAGCCAGCTGTGCGCGGCGTGACCCAGCTCGTGGGCCAGGGTGCTCAGGCCGTCGTAGTCGTCATTGTGGTTGAGCAGCACGTAGGGGTGCACGTCGTAGGCCATGCCCGACATGTAGGCACCCGAGCGCTTGCCGGCCGTCGGGTACACGTCGATCCAGCGCTCGTCGAAGCTTCTCCGGATGATGTCGACGTAGTCCTTGCCCAGCGGCGCCACCGACGCGAGCACCACCTCGCGCGCCTTGTCGATCGGGAAGGGCATCTCGACGCTTGGCACCACCGAGGCGTAGAGGTCGTGGTAGGCGAGCTGGTCGACGCCGAGCAGCTTGCGGCGCAGCTCAAGGGTGCGCCACAGCAGCGGCATGCCCGAGCGGATCTGCGCGATCATGTTGGTATAGATCGTGGTAGGCAAGTTGCTGTGGTCGAGCGAAGCGGCCAGGTCGCTCTCGTAGCCGCGGGCTGCGGCGTCAAAGTGGTCACGCGCCACTACCCCAGCGAGTAGCCCAGCGAGGGTGTCGCGGTACTGCTTCCACGTCGCCCAGAAGGCCTCGAAGACGGCGACGCGGTCGGCTCGATTGGCGGCGCCGCGCAGCCGCGTGTACATCGCCTGGGTGACCGTGACCCGGCTGCCGTTCTTCAGCGTCACCTCGGGGAACGGCATGTTGATGGTCGTGAGCGTCTCGTAGATGCCCTCCGGCACGCGGCCGAGATCGCCGGTGCGGGCGATGAGCTCTTCCTCAGCCGGCGAGCGAATGTGCTTGCGTCGCCGGGTGATGTCGTCGATCCAGTGGGCGTAGCGCGACACGCGCTTGGTCCGCAGGAAGCCCGAGAGCTTCTTCGCCGAGATCGCCAGGATCTCCGGTTCGACGAAGGCTGTCGCCGTGCTGAAGCGCGTGCTCGCCTGGTCGGCGAGCTGCCGCAACTCCTGCCCCTTGGCCTCGCGCGCGTCCTGATCGTTGAGGCGCTCGGCGTAGACGCGGATCCGGTTGAACCGCTTGGCGACTACGAACAACTGGTCGAGGGCGTTGGCGAGCGCGACGGCCTTGCTGGCAAAGGTCCCCTTGAAGCTGCGGTAGTCGACCAGCTCTGCGTCGAGGGTCGCGAGGTCGGCGCGCCAGGCGGCCTCGTCGACGTACAGGTCGGCGAGATTCCAGGTCCACTTCGCCTCGACGTCAGCGCGCGCGGGTGTTCGGGGTGCAGCTGCTTGGCCGGCGGCGGCTGCGTTCGCTGCGTGCAAGGTCATCGAACAGCAGATCGTCCACATGATCACTCCGTTCTTGATCACCTCAGTTTCCTCCGCCCATGTTCTTCTTGTACGCCTTGTTGGTCGTGCCGGCGCCGCCCGCGGAGGTCGAATACGCCTGGCCGCCGATCGCCTTCGCAGAGATGTTGGCCATGTCCGTCGCGCTGTCCGCGCTGGCTCGCAATCGGTCGACGTGGCCCATGTTGATCACGCCCGCGTAGAAGGCCGCACCGATGAAGAGCCCCGTCGTCAGCAGCAGCGTCCAGTACGGTCGCTTCGTCTTGCGCCACAGGAAGTAGCCGAGAAGCGCCGCGACGGCGAAGATCACGTAGGCCTTGGGACCGAGCGCGCTGTAGTCGAGAGGACCCATCGCCACCTCCTCACGCCTGCCGGCGGCGTGCTGTCGCGGCAGGCTATCGGCGAGAGAGGCACCGCGCAAGCAGGACCTCGTCCGGCCGCGCCGCGCTGGACCGCTTCGGTCATTGCCTCGGGCCGCAGATCGTGATTCGCTCGCCGCGGCTGCCCGAGCGAACCTCCAGGTCGTCCACAGCGAGGCCGTCGTGCCATCTGTCGCGCACCCAGTCGATGTGGGCCCGCCCACCCTCTCCACCCACCGGCATCTGCGCCTGCTGACGCTCTGCGCTCTCTACGTCGCGCAGGGCATTCCCTGGGGCTTCGTCGCCATCACCCTCGCCGCGTTGCTCGCCGACCGCGGTCTGGGCCCGGGCGAGATCGGCGGGCTACTGGCCCTGTCGGTGCTGCCGTGGACCTTCAAGTGGGTCTGGGGCCCGGTCATCGACCGCTTCGGCTTCGCGCCGATGGGGCGGCGCCGGCCGTGGATCCTCCTCGCCCAGCTGCTGATGGCCCTGACCATCGGCGCGATGATCGCCGTGCCCGATCTCACCAGCCTCAGCCGCGGCGTGACCCTGCTCGCCTGGATGGTCTTCGTGCACAACTGCTTCAGCTCGCTGCAGGACGTCGCGGTCGACGCCCTCGCGGTCGACCTGCTCGGCGATGACGAGCGCGGCCTTGCCAACGGCCTGATGTTCGGTTCGAAGTATCTCGGCGGCGCGATCGGTGGCGCGGGCATGGCCACCGTGGTCGCTCATTTTGGCCTGCGGCCGGCGCTGTTTCTGCAGGTCGGCGCGCTCCTGGCCATCATGATGCTGCCGTTGTTGCTGCGCGAGCGCCCCGGCGAGCGCCTCTTTCCGTGGAGCTCGGGCGCAGCGGCGCCAGCGACGTCGGCCCGCGCGGCGTCCAGCCTGATCAGCCTCTTTCGCGATCTGGGACGTGCCTTCTCGCTGCGCACCACCGTCTTCGCCGCGGCGCTGGCGCTGTGCGCGCAGATCGGCGCGGGCGTGCTGGCCGCCGTCGTCTCGGTCTATCTCATCAAGCACTTGGGATGGCGGCCCGAGTCGTACGCCCAGATCATCGGCGGGCCGGCCCTGATCATCGGCCTGAGCGGCTCGGTCCTGGGCGGCTGGCTTGCCGATCGCTTCGGCCACAAGCGGATGATCGCCCTCTCGGCGGGAGGTCTGGGCGTGGTGTGGTTCGTCTTCGCCGCCGTCGAGCCGTGGTGGGTGGACGATCGGGTGCCGACCGCCTTGCTGCTGATCGAGCCGCTGCTGCAGTCGCTCGCGACGGTGTCCCTCTTTGCCCTCTTCATGGACATCTCGTGGCCACGGGTCGCCGCCACCCAGTTCACTGCCTACATGGCTTGCCTCAACCTCTCGTCTGCCATGGGGAACTGGCTCGCAGGCGCGCTCGACCAGCGGCTGAGCGTCGCCGCCATCTTCGTCGTCGCTGGGCTGATACAGCTGGGTGTGGTCGCGCTGCTGCTCGGCATCGACCCGCAACAGGCGCGGCGCCGCTTCCGGGCGTGAACCGGCTTGTCGGGCTCGGTGGGCCGGCGATGGTCCCGGCTACGGCTTGAACGTGTACATCATGATGACGTGCTTGCCGTCCTTCTCCGCCTCGAAGATCAGCGTCGCGCCGCCGTCCGCGCTGATCACCAGGTCGCCCAGGCCGCGCCACGCCAGCTGCGCCGGACCACCGAAGTCCGTCGAGATCACCGTCTCGCTGGCCAGCACCTTCTTCGCCGACGACTTGCTGCCTTCGACCGCGTAGGCCAGCCCGCCGCCGTTCGCAAGGAACATGTCGGCGATCGCGAAGAGGTAGCTGCCATCGCCCATCGAGCCGATGCGCGCGGCGACGTAGCCCTTGGCGCACGAGGTACCCGACTTGGAGGCCTGCTCGGAGACCAGCGTCGTGGTCACGACGCCCTTGTCGGTGCGCCGCACCAGGTAGACCTGATCCATGGTCAGGTTCTGGTTGAGGGCCTTGCGGAAGACCACGGCCATGGCGATCTCGCCGCTGCCGGCCAGCGCGCCGGGCCAGTAGACCGCGTCGACGCTGCACACCGCGGGGTAGCTCACGCCCGATCCGGTGCCGAACGCCGTGCCGAAGTCCAGCCACTCCTGCGGCGCGCCCTTGGCGCCCGTGCCGTCGATCGGCAGCGCCCACAGCTTGCGGACGGTGTCGCTCTCTTGCGACAGCGCCAGACCCCAGTAGCGGATGTCGGCGGGCAGGGGCTGCGTACCGGTGTCGACCAGCACGGGATGCACCGCCGAGAAGTCGCCGGTGATCGCGTTGACCGAGACCGCCTCGGCGGAATCCGACGCGCCCGAGTACAGCTTCTGCGGGCTTCCTGTTTTGCTCCCCAGGAAGTCGACCTTGGGCCGTATCGACAAGAATGGTCGCACTGCCGCGATATTCTGGCCATTTTCCGAGTCGATCATCGCGAATCCGGGCGTCTCGAAGGCGGCGCCGGAGTCGGCCGTACAGACGTTGCCTGCGACGCTGTTCCAGCTCGCGCCGTCCTGGAGGTCCTCGGTCGCGTCGAGCACGCCCAGGCGCAGCCGACCGCCCTGGCCCGCCTGCGTGGTGCACACCGGCGCCGCGACGATGTCGGCCTCGAGCCAATGAACCCACGCCTGGCTGCCGCTCATCGAGTCCGCGGTCAGCACAGGGAAGGCCTGACAGGTGTCGAAGCTGCCGTCCTGCGGCAGCTCCAGCACCGGCGGCTTGACCTTGTCGGCCGGCTTGGCCGCCTGACCGTCCAGCGCAAGCGCCTGCAACGTCGACGTCTTGGCGATGGTCCACTTGGCGCCGTCCGTCGTCATGCAGCTCTGGCTCTGGTAGACGATCCAGGTGCGTCGCCCGCCCTTGTTGTCGGTCTCGATGCGGATCGCCGCGGCGTTTGTCGGCTCGGGCACCGCGTCGGTCGCCTCAACGAGCACCACCGGCTGCGGCGTCAGGCATGCCTGCGCGGCGACGTCGCATTCGTGGCCGTAGGGGCAGCCGTCGATCGACAGACAGCCCTGGCCATCGGCCGCCGGGTCGTCTGGCGAACACGCGTCCGCCGTACAGGCGACGCCGTCGCTGCAGAAGTCGGTCGCCGTGTCGTGCCAGCACACCCCACCGCCGTCGCAGATGTCCTTGGTGCAGGCGATGCCGTCGTCGGGGCACTCAGTGAGGTACGCCCGTGGCGTCCACTCTGCCGTGTTGGATCCCGCGTCGCAGAAGAGGCAGCCACCCGTCAGATCCTTCTCGATACCCTGGACCACACAGGCGCCGTCGATGAAGCAGAAGCCTGCCGTCAGCGCG
>CALGHC010000422.1 GCA_937915965.1 uncultured Myxococcales bacterium | reverse complement strand
CCCCCGCGCCGGCCGCCCAGCCAGTCGCGCCGGCCGCCCAGCCGGTCGTACCGGCGGCGCAGCCGGTAGCAGCATCGACTCCCGAACAGACGATCGCGATGCCGCGTGGCGAGGATTACACCGTCACCGCCGACGACGTTGGCTACAGCACCAGCGCGACCCTGGGCAAGATCGCCGAGCGGCACGGCACGATCGGTTGGCGCCTCGAACAGGCCAACGAAGGCCTGAGCGAGATCGCGGCCGGCACCCAGATCTACATCCCAAGCGCCGCCGAGCAGCTCTACGCCGACTGCGTCAAGCAGGCCGGCGACCAGACGAAAGCGGCGGCGCTCTTCGCCGAGGTGTCTGCGGCCGGTGGCCTGGCGCTGGTCAGCGGCGCGCGCAAGGCGGCCGCCGGCAAGAGCGGCGAGAGCTACGGAACAGGGGGAGTCGACGGCCAGTTCTGGGCCTCGAATCCCGCGCTGGCTGGTGCCTCGTCGCGGCGGATGACCAAGGAGGGCGGCCAGCCCCTCTACAAGGTCACCTGGGCGAGCAACTTCTGGAAGTGCAATCTCTTCGCCAACGAGGCCGTCTATCGCGCTGGCTACAAGACGTCGATGCAGGCGAACGCGCACTACACGACCGCGGGGGCGCTGCACCAGGACCGCAAGACCTTCAAGGAGCTGGCGCCCGAGGCCGCCTTCGCCGGCTGCGTCACGACCTTCTCGGCAGGTACCGGCGGCAACGAGAGCCACAGCGGCGTGTTGGGCTCGATGCCCATTGTCACGAAAGACGACGAGGGCAACACCGTCGTCGAGTTCACTTTCATCGCCGCCAGCACGGATCGCGCCAAGGAGCAGGACAAACGCGTCGTGCTCGCGGCGGGGACCAACAACATCGTCAGCGGCGACTCGCACAAGCAGCTGCATTTCCTCAAGCCACTGCAGAAGCGTGCCGCCAGCTGAAGCCGCCGCCTCTGGCGATCTCGCCGCCGCCTCTGGCGATCTCGCCCCTGCGCCTGACGATCCTGCCCCTGCCTTTGACGATCGCGAAGGGCCGCTGGAACGAGACCAGGAATCGGAACCACACCCGGCTTGGGTCATCCGCCTTGCCAGCGATGGCGGCACCCTTCATAACCGGCCGTCGAACGTGACCCCGGGCGAAGCCGCGCGGTCACGCCAGCGAGGAGGGGTGAATGGGCGCATCGACCGGCAGCGACGGCAGCAACGGCAGCAACGGCAGCAGCGGCAGCAACGGCAGCAGCGGCAGCGACGGCGGCGACGGTGGCAACGGCAGCGAGCCGACTGCCTTCGAGCCCTTGCCGCCGCTCGCGGACCATTTCCCTCGGTCGCGCAAGATCGAGGTCGGTGAGCTCGCCGTGCCGATGCGCGAGATCGCCCTGACCGACGGCGGCATCTGCACCGTCTACGACACCAGCGGACCGCAGGGCTGCGACGTGCACGCCGGACTGCCCAAGCGGCGCGCCGCCTGGATCGCCGCGCGCGCCGGCGTCGCCACGCCCACCCAGCTGTGGTTCGCGCGTCAGGGTGTGGTCACCGAGGAGATGCAGTTCATCGCCATTCGCGAGGGCGTCGAGGCCGATTTTGTCCGCAGCGAGGTCGCCCGCGGTCGGGCGATCATTCCCGCCAGCATCAAGCACCCCGAGCTCGAGCCGGTCATCATCGGCCGCAACTTCCTCACCAAGATCAACGCCAACATCGGCAACTCCGCGATCCGCAGTTCGATCGAGGAAGAGGTCTCGAAGCTGCAGTGGTCGATCCGCTGGGGCGCCGACACCGTCATGGATCTGTCGACCGGCGAGGCGATCAACGCCACCCGCGAGGCGATCCTGCGCAACAGCCCGGTGCCGATCGGCACGGTGCCGATCTACCAGGCCCTCGAGAAGGTCAACGGCCGGGTCGAGGATCTCTCGCTGCCGCTCTTCCTCGAGACCCTCGAGGAGCAGTGCGAGCAGGGCGTGGACTACTTCACGATCCACGCCGGCGTGCTGATGCGGACTATCCCGATGACGGCGCGCAGGACGACCGGCATCGTCTCGCGCGGTGGCTCGATCTTGGCGAAGTGGTGCCTGTCCCACCACAAAGAGAACTTCATCTACGAAGGCTTCGAGGAGATCTGCCGCCTGCTCGCGAGGTACGACGTCAGCTTCTCGCTCGGCGATGGGCTGCGGCCCGGTTCGATCGCCGACGCCAACGACGAGGCGCAGCTCACCGAGCTCGCCGTCCTGGGCGAGCTGACCAAGGTGGCCTGGGAACACAACTGCCAGGTGATGATCGAGGGACCGGGCCACGTGCCCATGAACAAGATCAAGGAGAACGTCGACCTGCAGCTTGAGCTCTGCCACGAGGCGCCGTTCTACACGCTCGGGCCGCTGGTCACCGATATCGCGCCCGGCTACGACCACATCACCTCGGCGATCGGCGCGGCGATGATCGGCTGGTACGGCACCGCGATGCTCTGCTACGTCACTCCCAAGGAGCACTTGGGGTTGCCCGACCGCCAAGACGTCAAAGACGGCGTCATCGCCTACAAGATAGCCGCCCACGCGGCTGACCTGGCCAAGGGTCACCCGCGCGCCCAGGAGCGCGACGATCTGCTGTCGAAGGCGCGCTTCGAGTTCCGCTGGGAAGATCAGTTCAACCTCGGCCTCGATCCGGTGACCGCGCGCTCGTATCACGACGAGACCCTGCCCGCCGACAACGCCAAGACGGCCCATTTTTGTTCGATGTGCGGGCCCAAGTTCTGCTCGATGCGGATCAGCCAGGACATCCGCGACGCCGCCCAGGCGAGCGAGGCCGAGGCCGGCATGGCGGCGATGAGCGAGCGCTTCAAGGAGCACGGCGGCGAGGTCTACCTGCCCGCCGATTCGGTGAGCGTGGACGCTGATCTGGCCATCGACACCGCGCTGATCACCGAGGCCGCGGGCAGCCAATCTGGCGGCCAATCTGGCGGCCAATCTGGCGGCCAATCTGGCGGCCAAGCGGGCAGCCAAGCCGGCGGTCATTCCGAGCCGACTGCATAGGGGAGATCGCGATGGCGGTGCTGGTCACGGGCGCAGCCGGCTTCATCGGCTACCACGTTTGCAACGCGCTGCTCGCCCGCGGCGAGTCGGTTGTGGGCGTCGACAACCTCAGCGACTACTACGACGTGCGCCTCAAGCGCGCCCGCCTCGCGGTCCTCGAGGCGCACGCCGCGTTCGCCTTTCACGCCCTCGATCTGGCCGACCACGAGCGGGTGCTGGCGACCCTCGGCGCGCATCGCAGCGTGGGCGCAGCCGGACCTGGCCGCATCGACCGGGTCATCCACCTCGCCGCCCAAGCGGGGGTGCGCTACTCGGTGGACCACCCATTCGCCTACGTGCAGGCCAACCTGGTCGGTCACGTCGCCGTGCTCGAGCTGTGCCGGCGGCTGCCTGGGTTCGTGCATCTGGTCTACGCGAGCTCCAGCTCGGTCTACGGCGCCAACACGGCGATGCCCTTCTCGGTCGCCGATCGCACCGATACGCCGCTGTCGCTCTACGCGGCGACCAAAAAGGCCGACGAGCTGATGAGCCACAGCTACGCGCACCTCTACCGGATCCCGCAGACCGGTCTGCGCTTCTTCACGGTCTACGGGCCGTGGGGGCGGCCGGACATGGCGCTGTGGATATTCTGCGAGAAGATCCTCGCCGGCGAGCCGATCCCCGTCTTCAATCACGGCGACATGAAACGCGACTACACCTTCGTCGCCGACATCGTCGCCGGCGTGATCGCGGCCCTCGACCGCCCGCCGGTCGACACCGGCGACGCGCCGCCGCAGCGCCTCTACAACATCGGCAACCACCGCAGCGAGACCCTGACGCGCCTGATCGGTGTGCTCGAGGCTGCCTTGGGCCGCGAGGCGATCCTCGACCCGCAGCCGATGCAGCCCGGCGACGTCTACGAGACGTTTGCCGACATCGATGACATCCGCGCTGACCTGGGCTACGAACCGACGACTCCGATCGACGTCGGCATTCCGGCATTTGTCGATTGGTACCGAAGCTGGCTGGCAGGCTCGCCGACGCCCTGACGTGACTCGCTCCGCAGCAGCGCTCCCCCGGGGTCTCCATGTCCAAACGCCGTCATCGCTATGCACCGACCGGTTCACTCGCAGCGACCTGGATCGCCTGCGCCGTCTTGACCGCGTGCGTCTCGCCGGGCGGGGCGAGCGGCGGCGGCGGCTTTGTCCCTTTGGCGGATGGCGGCGCAGCCGACGGCTCGAGCGCCGATGATGGCGCCGATGGTGCTCTCGTCGATGCCGCGGCAGTCGACGCAGTTTCGGCCGACACTGGCCCAGCCGACACGGCCCCAGCCGACGCCAGCCCAGCCGACACTGGCCCAGCCGACACTGGCCCAGCCGACACTGGCCCAGCCGACACTGGCCCAGCCGA
>CALGHC010000421.1 GCA_937915965.1 uncultured Myxococcales bacterium | reverse complement strand
CGCGCCCGCTCGACGGTGGCGGCGGCCGCACGACGGGGAACTCGCCGGTCGTGATGCTCACGTTTTGGCTCGGCCCGGCGCCACGATGGGCTTCGAAGAACGCCACCCCCTTCACGCCAGCCAGGGCCGCTGCGGCGTTGCGCATGACCTGCTCGACGAGGTTACGCATGCTCTCGTGGTACGTCACCGACAGCGACGACATCGCAAAACGATCGAGCACCGGCACCTCTGCCGCCACCTTCAGAAAGCGGGCCGCGGCGTGCAGGTCCTCGAACCGATCGTCCACCTTCTTCGCCGTCGCCCGCGCGATGAACTCGATCAGATCGTCGGGCGTGTCGGGCCGCACGTCCCGGACGTCGGGAATGGGGGCGTGGATGTGCTGCGCGAAGAGCTCCTGTACCGAGTCCCCGTCGTAGGGGATGTCGCCCGTCAGCAGCTCATAGGCCAGAATTCCGAGGCTGTAGAGATCAGAGCGGCCGTCCACCGCCTTGCCCATGATCTGCTCAGGGCTCATGTAGTAGGGCGTGCCAAAGATCTTGCCGCCGGCCGCGTCATTCCCCGATTGCGTCGCGATCCCGAAATCCATCAGCTTGACGCGGCCGTCCGTCAGCAGAAAGACGTTCTCAGGCTTGATGTCGCGGTGAATGAAGCCCATGTCGTGGCTGTAGGCCAGCGCCTCCGCGATCTCGCGAAGGATGCGGCGCGCGTTCGACCAGCCGATCTCCGCGCTCTCCTCGACGACCTCTTCCAGCAGCTGCCCGGTCAGCTTCTCCATCACGATGAAGTGCGTGCCGTAGGCCTGCTCGGTGTCGATCACGCGGGTGATGTGCGGATGATCGAGTTTTGCGACCAAGCGGGCCTCTTCGGCGAAGTGCTCGGCGAACCCTTCGTCGAAGACCAGCGCGTGACTCAGCATCTTCAGCGCGACCGGCGTGCCGAGCGTCGGGTGGATCGCCTCGAACACCGTCGCCACACCACCCGACCCCAGCCGCCCGACGACCTCGTATTTGCCGACCCGCCGGATCCCCTGATTCTCCATCAGGCGCTCGCCAACCAAGCGCGTCAGGAACACGGCGGTGCCCGAATATCGACTGAACAGCTCCTTGACCGTGCGCTTGTCGATGCGCAGGCAGTGGCACGGGCCCTCAGCGGTGATCGTCGCTGAGCGCGGTTCGTTCGTGATCAACGCCATCTCGCCGAACACGGTTGGCGCCGGGATGGTGCGCTCGAACACCACCACATCGTTCTCGTCGTGCACCGTCACGCGCATCGTGCCGCGCTCGAGCACGTACATCTCGCCGCCCTCGTCGCCCTGCGCGATGATCGTCTCGCCAGCGGCGTAGTCCCGATCATCCATCGCCTCGCGGAAGTGCCGGCGCGCTTCGTCGGGCATGCCTGAGAACAGCGGCAGGCTCTCCCAACCGGGCGCGACGACGGGGAGGCTCGGGGCGCTGTGAACCAGCGAAACCGGTCGCAAATTGGGTTGGGTGAGCCCTTCGAATTGCGTGGTCGCGGTGAAATCGGGCGGGTCGCTGGGGATCACCGGTACTCCTGGCGCCAGCGGGTTAAGGCCAATGCTGGCGGCGCGGGCTCGACGTTGGCGGATCCGCGGCGCGGTCGCAAGTCTCAAGCGTGATGGGCGCTGTCCTGTTGGGGGCAGCGCGGACCAGTTCGGCAGCAACGACGGCAGGCTCGCAACTGTGGGCTGCCCCAGGGTTGCGTGGTTCTGCTAGCCTGACGGCGGACAAGAACGAGGAGCCCCATGGCGAACATCGGCTACATTCAGGTCGTCCGTCACTGCAACCACTTCTGTGGGTTTTGCAGCAATCCGACGACCCCGTACGTGCACACCTTCGACACGATGAAGGTGCTCGTCGATGACTTCGTCGCGCGTGATTATTTCGGGGTGATCCTGACCGGCGGCGAGCCGACGCTACACCCCGAATTGCCGAGGATCGCGGGCTATGCGCGTGATCAGGGGCTGCACGTGCGCATGATCACCAACGGCTGGCGCATGGCCGACGCGGACTTTGCCAAGCAGATGGGCGAGGCCGGTCTGCAGCACATGCACATCTCGGTGTACTCCCACAAACCAGACGTCGAAGAGAGCTTGCGGGGCTTGCCGAAGACCCTGCCGCGCGCCGAGGCAGCGGTCGACAACGCCGCGGCCCATGGCATCGCCGTCAACATCAACTGCGTGATCAACCGGCTCAACTGCGATCATCTGCACGAGACCATCGCGTGGTGGATCGAGCGCCATCCGCAGATTCGGCACTTCGTCTGGAACAACCTCGATCCGTCGATGGGTCGCGCCGAGGTGAACCAAGATCAGTTTCTGCATCGTCTGCGCGACTTCGAGTGGAGCTTGGCCGAGGCCTGTCGTCTGCTGGAGCAGAGCGGTCGCACCTACCGGGTTGAGAAGGTGCCGCTGTGCTACATGGCCGACTTTGCTTGGGCGAGCACAGAGACGCGCAAGATCGTGAAGGGTGAAGAGCGCATCGTGCATTTTCTGGACGACAAACAGACGGTGCGCCAGACAACGTGGGGGCATCGCTACGTCGAGGCCTGTCGCCACTGCACTGTGCAGCCGATCTGCGGCGGATTGTTCGACAAGGGCGACGCGTACGACCCCGACGAGCTGACGCCGATCTTTGTCGACATGGACAAGATCGTCGCGCGGATCATCCAAGATCCCTCCGATCCGAGCTATAAGCTGCGCTCGATGCCGGCCTGGAAGGCGGATTTTGCCCGCCGCCAAGTGGACGCGCGCCAAGCCGCCGAACACGCCCAGCGTCGGGCCTCGGAGCGCCCGGAGACGGAACGCGGCGGCGCTGACCAGGCCGCTTCGCCGGCCTCCGATCCAAACACATCCGCTGCCACCGCGCGGCCCCCCAGCGACATGAAGGTCGGCGCCGTCACGGTCGAAGGGCTGCGCATGTTCAACCGCAAGCGTCGCATCGAAGGCATACAGGCCGAGCGCCATGGCGTGCAGCTTGAGACCGACGGCGTGACGCGGGCAGGCGCCGTCGAGGCTAGCCTCGCGTCGTCCACCGACCCCTGAACGCCCACGAGAGAGCCTTGGGTCGTCGGCGCGACTTGCGCTGTCGGGCCGAGTCGCCTCACTTCATGACGACGTTGCCGCGTCTGATCTCGATGTTCATCGGCTTGCCGCCACGCACGACCGCGAGGGTCACGGTGCTGTCGGGCTCGCCTCGGATCCACTCCACCACCTCGCGAAGCCCTTTCTTCTGCGTGCCCTGACCGTCCACGGCCGTGATGACGTCGCCGCTCTGCAACCCTGCGGCCATGGCCGGCGAGTTGGCGATCAGGTTGCCGACCGCGATGCCGCCGCCCTTGCGGGTCAGCGTCGCGCCGATGCCCTGGAACGCGAAACGCTCGCCCTTCTTGGCTTTTCGCAGGACCAAGTCGCGGTCCACGTCTTCGCCTTCTGCGAGCTCCACGCCGCTGCTCAGTGAGGTCAGGTACCCCTGCTGTTGCACACGCAAGCTGAAGCGCCCTTTCGGCAGCCCGGTGATGGCGTACATCCCCTCCGCGTCCGCGCGCGCGATGCGGGGCGGCATCACCGCGTTGGGCAGCCACAGCGTGACACGGGCGCCAGGGATCGGCGCGTTGGCGTCGTCGCGCACCACGCCACGGATGGCGCCACCGCGCGTCAGGCGGATCTCGATGTTCGCGGTGGTGTGATCGGCGCTCACCAGGATGTCAGCGACCAGACCGGGGCTATGTTTCTGCGACTCTCCGCGCAGCGAATAGCGACCTGGCGGCAGCGGTCCGAGTCGGAAGGTCCCCTCACGGTTGCCGATGCGTGTCGACGTCAAGTCGCTCGGTTTGAAGGGGTTCGGCGACGCGACGTCCATGGACGCGACCGCCACAGCGGCCGGAAATACGCCATCTCCGTCAGGTCCGACGACGCGGCCAGTGATGAAGCCACCCTTGCTGACACGCAGGGTGAGGATGCCTTCGCTGCCCGCTGAGACCCACGCCGACGGCGAGTGGTTTCTTGAGAAGGCCATGGCCCGCACGGTCTGAGCGGGGACGCCGTCGCGGCGCCATCGAAAGCTGCCGGCGTCGTCGCAGTACACCGTCACCTCTGCCGCGCCCCAGTTCAGCACGACACGCGCCCGCGGGACGGGTTTGTCGGCGTCGTCGATGACCCTGCCCGTGAGCCCGCGCATCTCGATGAGCAAGAAATCGTGGGTGGTGACCGCATCGGGGCGGACCGACAGCTGCGTCGTGGCGTCCTGAAAACCCGGCGCGCTGGCCGCCAGGGTGTAGCTGCCCGATGGCACCCCCTTGAGCGTGAAGTGGCCGCGCGCGTCCGCGTTCGTGCGGCGCGGCTGCGCGAGCCCTGCGCCGGAGAGCACCAGCGTCGCCCGAACGACCTGACCAGCGCTGGTCTGCACCTTGCCCTCGACACGTCCGCCCGGGCTGAAGTCGATGCGCAGGCCGCTGCGCTGCGCGCCGTCCGCGAGGTTGATGGCGTCGGTCGTTCGCTCGCCAAGGCTGCGATCCCGCACGACCAGGACGAAGCGACCAGGCGCCACGGCGAGCGAAAAGCGCCCCTCGACGTCCGTCGCGCCCACGCGCCGCGACAGATACGGCGCCAGCTTGCCGGCGACGCCGACGCTCGCTTGGTAGTGCACGTCGATGGGCACATTGCTCAGACCTTTGTCGCCCGCGATCACACGCCCAGAGACGCGCGCCTCGCGCCGCAGCGTCAGGTTGACCTCAAGGCTGGTCTCGTCATCGGTCTCGATCGCGATCGCACGGACCTGCTCCGGGCCTGGACTCAACAACCCCTTGGCCGCGGCGTCGAGGCGCCATTTGCCAGCCGGCAGGTCGATGAATCCGTAGCGTCCAGCGCTGTCGGTCCGGGTGGTGTGCGCCGTGCTCGGCACGCCCGCGCGACGCACCATCACCGTGGCGCCTACGACGGCCTCCCCCTCAGGATCACGCACGACTCCGGTGAGCGCGGCGTCCTCAAAGGGGTCAGGCGCGTCCACCTCCGCTTGGTCGGGGTCGACCTGGTCGGGTGACGGGCTCGGCGCGCTCCAGGCGATCCACAACAGGCCAATGCACGCCAGCGAGATGGCGATGACACCGATGGTTTTGGCGCGTTGTCGCAGGACCATGAAGGCTCCGAAGGGAAGGGCAAGACCCCGCATCTGGGGCAGTCAGGGCATGCGGCGCGGTCAAGTCAACTCGGTTCGGGTGCGTCCGGCGTCGGACACGCTGCGTGCGGGGTCGGAGGCTGTCAACCTCGCGATCTTGGCGCCAACCGTACCCGT
>CALGHC010000420.1 GCA_937915965.1 uncultured Myxococcales bacterium | reverse complement strand
CCACTGGGCTCGCCGCGGCCGGTGAGGCAGCGTTGCTGGGCGCACGCGCTGCGGCGTCGCTGCCCGTTGGATTGGCAGCACCGGCGACGGGAGCGGCAGCCTGCGCCACGGGCGTCACGGGTGCCACGAGCGCCACGGGCGGCACGGGTGCCGACGTGATCGCCGCCTGTGTCTCCCCGTCAGCAGCAGGCGAGAAGGCGGCGCGACCGATGAAGTAGGCTGCCGCCGCCGCCGCCGCAAAGCCAACGATGATCACGGCCCAGGTCGATGGTGCGACCCCCGACCGCGCAGCGATCATCGACCCCGTCGTCATCGGCGGAGCCACCTTCGCGGCGGGCGCCGCCGCGTCGACCCCAGCGACGACCTGGACTGCGCCGGCTGCTGGGGTCGCGACCGCCGGCATCGCCCCCGCAGGCGTCGCATTGGGTCGGGCGACGCCGGCACGAGCCGCCCGCGGCCGTGTGCGCATGCCGTGGGCGGGCGTGGGCGCGGGTGGTGTGGGCCTGCGTCCCGGTGAGGCTCCGGCGGTCATCGCCGGGATCGCAGCGCCGGCGTCGGCGAGGACGCGCTGGATCATCTCGATGGCGATGGCGGCGGTCGCCGGACGCTGGTCGGGCTTCTTGGCGAGCAGCTTGCCGATGACGCGGCCGAGTCCGTCGGCCATGGGCATTCCCGGTCGCGCGGCGCTGAGAGTGGGAACCGGCTGCTTGATGTGCATCATCAGCAAATCAATTGGCGCGTCGGCCTCATACGGAGGCCGGCCGACGAGCATCTGATACAGGACGATCCCCAACGCATACAGGTCAGCGCGGCCGTCGATCTCCTGCCCGCGTGCCTGCTCGGGCGGCATGTAGGCGGCTGTGCCGACGATCACACCGGTGCGCGTCAGCTTGACCAGCTCCGGATCAGCTGTCGCTCGCGCGATGCCGAAGTCCATCAACTTGACGACGTCGCTGCCGTCGTCGCCGCGGCACAAGAAGACGTTTTGCGGTTTGATGTCGCGGTGGACGATGCCGAGGTCGTGCGCGGCCTGCAGCGCCGACAGGATGCCAACAGCGATGTGGCATGCCCGCTGCGGCGGCAACGCGCCGATCTTCTCAAGCCAGTCGGCGAGCTCGACGCCGGTGAGCATCTCGCTCGCGATGTACCAGCGGCCGTCCTCGGTCTCGCCTACGTCGAACTGGCGCACGGTGTTGGGATGGTCGAGGCGCCCGGTCAGATCCGCCTCGCGCCGAAAGCGCGCAAGCGACGTGGCGTCGTTGAGGATCTCGGCGTTGACGACCTTCAGCGCGACCAACTGGCCGTCGCCGGGCCTCGTCGCGCGGTAGACGGTCCCCATGCCGCCCTTGCCGATCACGCCGTCGAGGACGTAGCGCTCCCTCAGGGTCGCCGCCAGCGCGAGACCCTCGTCGTCGAGCGGGCGTACCGTCACGGGGGTGTTGGGTACCTCTAGCGCCGGTGCATCGCTTGTCCCGTCCAGAGCCGCGGCTCGAGCTGCCAATGCGGTGGCCAGATCGCCGTCAGCGGCCATGGTCTCGTCGAAGCCGTCTCCTTCAGCACCCGTGGCCGCGGGGGGCGCGTCGGCGGTCATGTCAAAGTCGAACTCGATCCTGCCGGTCGCTTGCTTGAGCTGCACCGCGAGGTCGCCGTCGGCTGCCAGCGTCGAGTCAAACTCGATCTCGTCTGTTGCGCTTTTGAGCGCCTTGGCGAGGTCGCCGTCGGCTGCCAGCGTCGAGTCCATCTCGATCTCGTCCGTGGCGTGCTTGAGCGCCTTGGCCAGGTCGCCATCGGCCGCCATCGTCGAATCCAACTCGAGTTCGTTCGTGGCGTGTTTGAGCGCTTCGATGAGGTCGCCGTCGGCCGCGAGCGTCGAATCGAGCGCGGCGGCGTCAATGACCGGGTTGCTGCTGGTCACGTGGCGCACCACCACCGGCTCGTCGGCAGCGGCCGTCGGCGCTGCTGCGTCTTCGAGATCGTGGGGATCGCCCATGAACTGGCTCGCTCCGTCATCCGTTGTCGCGCCGTCTACCGACCGGTCCGCCGCGATTGTGCCGTTGTACTGACCGCGGCCGGCCGCGTCGGCGCCGGAACGCTTGAGTGAAGTGCAAAACTAGCACAGCCCTCACTGGGGCTTCAACGGCGCGGCCGACTCCAATACGACCGGCGATCGCAGTCCAGCCAGCAGGCGCTCGCCCAGGTCGCGCAGCTCGGGCAGGGCATGAATGTCGTGCTCAAGTTGGGCGACGACGCTACAGAAGACTCCCGGCGCCGCACTGCTGCGCAGGGCGTCCACGTGGTTGCGGTCCGACGCGTCCAGGTGGCCCATTCTCGCGGCGCCTTGTGCCAGCAGGTCACCGAGGCGATCGGCGCTGGCCTGGTCCATTCCCGTGCCGCGCATCTGTTCGATGACCTTGCTGACGGCCTGCTTGCGCCCGGCGTCCCCACGAATCGACTCTGGCGCCTCGACTACGCGGTTGACGACGAAGCCAGCCACCGCCAGTTCGTGGTCCTTGAGTACGTCGAAGAGGTGGCGCGCCTCGCGCAGAGAGGTCTCGCCGGGTGCCGTCACCGCGATGAAGCGGGTCTGGTCGGCGCGCAGCAGGGCGTCGGTCTGCTGGGTGCGTGCCTTGAGACGGGGCAAAACGTCGGTAAAGCTGGCGAAGAAGCCGGCGATGTCGACGAGCACATCTGCGCCAAAGAGCCGACCAAAGAGGCCCATCGCGAGCGAGCTGCCGCGTGCCAGGATGCCGCTGCGTCGCTTGCCACCGACCCCTGGCACACGCGCGAACCACGCCAGAACGCGTTCGTTGATGAACGAAGACAGGGTGCTGCCCGCTCGAACGAAGTCCAGCGCGTTGTGAGTCGGCGGCGTGTCGAGGACAAGCAGGTCGTAGCTGCCGGATTCGTGCAGGCGCGCGATCAGGTCCAGCGCGACGTAGTCTGGTGCGGCGTTGAGGATCGGCACGAGCGCCCGATAGACGCGGTTGCCAAGCACCTGATCGCGTTCCGCCGCATCGGGCAGCATGGCGGCGAACATCTGATCGGCGCCGCGTTCTGGATCGAGCATCATCGCGTCGAGCCGGGGCAGCGGGGCGCCAGCGGGCAGGTTGAGCTGATCGGCCAGGCGCGGCAGCACTTCCAACGGCTCGTTGGTCGCCGCGCCGTCTGTGGGCAGGCCGAGCGCCTGCAGCAGGCGTTTGGCGGGATCGATGGTCAGCACCAGGACGCTGCGACCCCGCAGCGCCGCGGCAAGGCCCAACGCTGCCGCCGTCGTCGTCTTGCCGACACCGCCGCTACCGACGCAGACGATCAGGTCGCGTCGCTCCAGGCAGTCGATCAGGGCGTTGGTGGCGAGAGCGTCGTGCATCGGTCCTGAGGGTGCGGCAGCAGGTGTCGCACTGAAATCACCCGGCCAGCTTGCCGGCGTCGTTGGCTACTGCGCGTGTTCGGCGGGACTGAGGCCGGTCGAAGCCTCGACCGCGTCGACCAGGATGTCGAGGCCCGCCTGCCCAAGTTGCCGTCGAAAGAGGTGCGGCAGCTCGATAAGGCGGTCGCGGAAGGCCTCGTGTAGGCTGGGCAGCAGCGCACGAGCGCGTTGATGACGGTCGTTGAGCAGGTGCGCTGCCCACATCAACCCCGCGACCCCTGCGTCGGCCTCGGTGCCCACCGCCGCCGTTGGGGCGGCGGCATCGAGCGAGGTCATCATCTCGGCGAGCGCCGCGAGGTCGTCGGGGGGCATCGCCTCGGGGTAGATACTGTTGGCGATCACCGCCGTCGGCTCGATGCCGAAACGATCCTTTAGGGCCATGCCCAGCTCAAGCGTCTCGACGGTCGGCATCTCTTCGGCGAGGGTGACGAGCACCACTCCGGTGCGACGCCGATCGAAGACCATCTCTTCGATGCCGCGCGCGTACGCCGCGAGCGGTCCGACGCTGAAGACCTGGCGCAGCATCGCTGGGACGGCGTGCATCCCGATGACGAATCCGCTGGTGGGCAGATCGCAGACGATGAGCTGGTAGCTGCCGTCACCGTCGGGACCGTGGCGCGTCTCGAGCCGCCAGAGGTGGTAGAGGAACAATACCGACTTGATCGCCGGCATCGCCAGGAAGAAACCGCGCACGGTCTTGTTGCGCATCACCATGCGGGCGGCCGCTTCAAACTTGAGCTGTTCGCGGGCGAAGCTGTGCAGCACGTGCTCGGCGTCCAGGTGGACCAGCCACAGGTTTTTGTCGACCAGCTCCGGGTCCGGGGGGGCCTCGGCCTTGCCGTACACGGCTGCCGCGCGCGAGAGCGCCTCAAACTCGACCAGCAGCACGCGCTGCCCGCGCCGCGCCGCCCATCGGGCGAGCACTTGAGCGACGGTGGATTTACCGACGCCGCCCTTGCCGGTGACGAGGAGAATGTTGCGATCGAGCAGTGCCTGCATGTCTACCTGTGGTGGCCACGCGCCCCGCGCGCGGGTGCCATCGTAGGACAGCGGATAGCCGTGGTCGAGGGCGCGCGCGACCGCGGATCGCGTGGATAGCGTCGGTCGCGTGGATCGCGTGGATCGCGTGGATAGCGTCGGTCGCGTGGACCGCGTGGACCGCGTGGATCGGGTGGACCGCGTGGACCGCGTGGACCGCGTGGACCGCGTGGACCGCGTGGATCGGGTGGACCGCGTGGATCGGGTGGCGCCTCCGTGGAGCGGCGCGAATCCGAAAACACGGCGCACGTCTACGGCGCCCCCACGTCCTTGACACAGCGGAAGCCGACACCGCCCGTGGTTGCGTTGGGGTCGAGCTGTTGGCGACGGCCAGCGCGCGCATCCCCGGCTGCCGAGGTCAGGTTGCCGCCGCGGACCACACGGGCGGTGCCTGCCTGGGGGCCGGCCGGGTCATCGTTGGAGCCACCCGCGTAGGTGTCGGCGGCGTACCAGTCCGACACCCACTCGCTGACGTTGCCGCCCATGTCGCGCACCCCGTAGGGGCTCTTGTCCTTTGCCTGCTTGCCGACTACGGAGGTCGCGTCCTGGTCGCAGCCCGCCGCGTTGTCGCCGACGATCCACGCATACGAGCAGCTCGCCGCGTTCACTGCCCACGGCCAGACCGGCTCGCTGCCAGCACAGTCGTCCGGCCACAGCGCGCAGCTGCCGCGCGCCGCCATCTCCCACTCCGCTTCAGTTGCCAGGCGCTTGCCCGCGGCTGCGCACCAGGCCGACGCCTGCCACCAGGTGACGCAGTTGATCGGGTGCAGGGCCCGGCCGGCCTTGCCGGAGTTGCAGTGAGCGCCGCTCTCGTCAGCCGCGGTGCAGGCCCCATTGGTGACGCAATTGGCGTACTCCGAGACGCTCACCTCAAGCCGATCGATCAAGAAGTTCGACAGCTTGACCGCGTGCTGGGGCTTCTCGTCGGCGGCGCAGCCGCTGTCGAGCTTGGCGTTGCAGCCCATCTGGAAGCTGCCGCCGGCCACAAGCACCATGCCTTCGGGGACTGTCACGCACTTGGCCGCTACGCACGCCTTGTTGGCACCGCACGGCGCGCCGTCGAGGACGGCGGTGTGGGCACAGCTGCCGTCGACCAGGCCGCAGATGTCGACCGTGCACGCGTCGCTGTCGTCACAGCCGTCGGCCTTGGCGGCATCGCCGCACAGGCCCGTCTTGGCGTGACATACGTTCTCGGCGCATCCCTTCTCCTGCTTCGCGCAGGTCACGACGGTCGCCGGGTTGACCTTGCAGGTCGGCACGTCGCCGGACTTGTCGCACCACATCGATCCATTGCACAAATCGCCGTCGTCGAAGCAATCCGCGTCCTCCTTGCAGGTGCAGACATCGGTTCCCGGTACACACCCGCCCTGCTCGCACACGTCTCCCGCGGTACATTTGTCGCCGTCGTCGCAGGCCGAGAAGTCGGCAGCCTGCTGGACCTTGCACTCGCCGGACTTGATCTCGCAGACGTTGTGCGCACAGGCGGTGTCGTCGGCCACATTGCACACAGGCACGCTGTCGGGGTTGACCTGACAGGTGGGCGGCGAGGCCGCCTTGTTGCAGAAGAGGGTGCCGTTGCACGCGTTGCCGTCCTCCTTGTCGGCGCAGTCCGCGTTCTCCTCGCAGGTGCAGACGTTGGTGCCGGTCAGGCAAACGCCGAATGCATCGCAGGTGTCGTCGATGGTGCACGGGTTGTTGTCCGCGTTGCAGGTGCTGAACTTCTGCGCGATCTTCTGCGCGCACGCGCCGGTCTTGGCGACGCAGGTGTT
>CALGHC010000419.1 GCA_937915965.1 uncultured Myxococcales bacterium | reverse complement strand
CGGGAGACAAGGGCGACAAGGGCGACAAGGGCGACAAGGGTGACAAGGGCGACAAGGGCGAGCCGGGAAAGGACGTCGATTCTCAGGTCCTCGCCGACATCCAGGCCAAGTTGGATCAAGCGTCCAACATCGAGGTCGAGGCTTGCTCGGTCTGCCACTGGGGCCAGGGCACGAAGAGCCACCAGGAGATCTACGACAAGTACGCCGACACGAGCGATCTCACCCTCAGCTGGGACGGGGTCTCGGCATCAGCGAACGGCGATGGCACGTTCAGTACGACGATCACCTTCAAGATCACCAAGTTCGGGCTGCCCTTCCAGGACATCGACGGCCTGCCCATGCTGAAGCAAAAGCGCTTCTATTCGGTGGGCTACGATGCGCAGACGAATACACACAACGGCAGCAACTCGTTCAGCGGCTACAAGGCCGTCGTCGGCCAACCGGGCACGTACGAGATCAGCGACGCCGACGTGCCCTACGACATCACCGACGTGGGTTTCAACGGCATCTTCTACGGCTACATCGCCGACGACGCGCTCGATACCGAGGGCATGACCCTGTACGGCAACGTGGCCAGCATGGGCCAGGCGTTCGGAACCGCAGTGACACAGCCCTACGTCACGGCAGCCAACGTCAGCGGCTGCGAGAAGTGCCACGGCACGCCCTACATGAAGCACGGCTACCGCAACCCGGTGGTCGAGGGCCTGGGCGACTTCGCCTCGTGCAAGACCTGCCACTACGACACCCGCAAGGGCGGCCATGAAGATTGGCAGCTCCTTGTCGACGACCCTGCCCGGTATGCCGAGGCAGACGGTCTGGCCAAGGCCGCCGCGGCGAAGGGCGACAAGACCAAGGACTCGATCAAGGAGAACATGACTTCGAACGAGCTCGCCAAATACGCCTACACGGCGAACCTGATGAACGACGTGCACATGTCGCACTCGATGGAGTTCCCGTACCCGCAGTCGATGGCCAACTGCGCGACCTGCCACGACGGCAAGCTCGACGCGGTCCTCGCCGACGCCAACTTCGTCAAGGCGACCTGCAAGAGCTGCCACCCTTGGGACGGCAGCGAGAAGTACGGCACGGCCGATCGCGCCATGGAGACGATCTGGAAGAAGAAAGACGTCCTCGCCCTGCACGGGGACAACGACACCGTGTGCAACGCCTGCCACAAGGCAGGCGGGGTCGCGAAGAACAAACGCCTCGTGGATCTGCACAACGGTGGCTTCAACCCGATCATCTACACAGCGAACGGCGCCAACCGCTACTCGGAGATCTTCAGCGCGACCATCGACGCTGCGACCTTCGATGCTGCGACGAGCGAGCTCACCGTCGAGTTCAGCGCCACCGAGGCAGGCGGCTCGGGGACGAACGGCGACTTCAACGTCACGAACATCACGCCGACCTTGCTGATCGGGCTGTACGGCTATGACACCAAGGACTTCATAGTCGCTGCCCACGGGCGCGATGAGGACAAGAACCGGCTGCTCGAGTTCCGCGTCGACGGTGAGGTCACGAACCCGCGCTTCAAGGTCATCGCAGCGGCGAATGGCAAGTGGAAGGTCGAGGTGGACTTGACGCTCTGGGCCGCGATGATCACCGAGGCGACGGTCAAGCGCGCCGAGATCAGCGTCATGCCCGCTCTCACAAAGGTCGTCGAAGATCCGGATCTCAACACGGGAACCTGCGACCCGGTCTGTTCGCATGGCGACCACTGCAACAAGGCCAACAAGTGCGTCGTCAATGACGACATCACCTATGCGCTCAACGCGCCGTCGCGCACCTTCGACTTTGGCGCCAGCGCCTTTGATGACGGGTTCTACAAGGACATCGTCGCGGTGACCAAGTGCAACGCCTGCCACGACGCCCTCGCGACCTCCTTCCACGCCGGCGACCGTGGCGGCAACATCCGCGTCTGCCGCACCTGCCACGTCGTCCTCAACGGCGGCTCGCATCTGGAGATGCAGTCACGCTCGCTGGACTCGTACGTGCACGCGGTCCACTCGTTCCAGGCCTTCGACCCGGGCGACATCGACTTCAACGACCCGGTCGAGAAGCTGCGCTACGAGCACCACATCGAGCACGTCTTCCCCAACTTCTCGATCAAGAACTGTGAGGCCTGCCACGTCCCGGGGAGCTACGAGAACCCGCCGGATCCCTTCAAGTCGCTTCCTGGGGTCCTGTCGAAGTCCGACGACGTCGCGGGGCGCGCCATCAAAGGCGTGAAGTCCTACGTCACGGGGCCGGGTGCGCGGGCATGCGGCGCGTGTCACCGCTCCCACATGATCAACGAGGACCAGGCTGGCAAGCTGGCTGGGTTCTACAAGCATATGAAAGACGGCGGCTTCCTCGTCGAGGACGCTATCGGCGTCATCTACGATGCGATCGAGACGATCATGTCGACGATCCAGTAGGGCCGCGGCTGTCTGCCGCGCCAGGGGACGGCAGCGGGGCCGCGCGCAGCGCAGCGGGGCCCCTGCAGGTGCCGTACGCACCACGAGCGATGAGCGACGAGCGACGAGCGACGAGCGACGAGCGACGAGCGACGAGCGACGAGCG
>CALGHC010000418.1 GCA_937915965.1 uncultured Myxococcales bacterium | reverse complement strand
TCGAGGCAGGCACAAGCCAGCAAGTGGTCTTCGACGACGTGGAGCTATCCGTCGCGCGCTTCGCGGCACGGGTGCGGCCGACGGTCTCCGCGCCCTGGCGCGACCTCGCGCCTTGGGACGATTGGGGGTTCGCCGTGCTTGCCGCACGTCGGCAGCTTGGCGTGCTGCTCGTCGGTCGCGACAACCTCTTCCTCCAGGCCGCCCTGCTGGCCCACCCGCGCGTGCGCATCCAGCATCTCGCGCCGGATCGGTGGCGTCCCACCGAGTGGACGGCGGCGGCCTGTGCGCAGGCCGGTGTGGACCTGATCGTGCTCGATCAGGTGGCACGCGCCTTGCCTGACGGTGTGCCGGCGTTGCGCATGGATGTCACCCCGGCCGAGGGCGCGCTGGCCGGCGCAAGATCCACGACCTTCCCCGAGCTCATCGTGCGCGCCTCCAGTCATCCGTTGATGCGCGGCGTGAGTTTTCAGGACGCGAACCTCGATCGCGCCCGAATCTTGAGCGTGGCTGCCGGCGACGTCGTCCTGGCCGAAGCGCGCGGCGCCGGTCCGGTCATGGTTGCCCGCGACAGCGGGGTGAGGCGCGTCCATTGGGGCCTCTCTCTGCTTGAGACCGATCTCGGGGGGCGGATGGTCCTGCCGGTGCTGATCGCCGCCGCGATTGACTGGCTCGCCGGTGAGGAGGAAGCGCTCGTCGCGCCGCTCGAGCTCGGCCGATCGTGGACCGTCGAGGCCCCGGTGTCGGGTGGTCGCTGGACCTGGCACGAGCCCGGCGCGCCCGCCCGCCCCGCGCGGTCTATCGGCAGGCTGTTGTACGCATCCAGCGAGATTCATGGCATTCACGAGTGGCGTTCCGGCGAGGGCCAAACCTTGGCGAGACCCACGCGCCTGGCCCCGTCGGAGAGCGCGGGCCGCGCGGCCGTCCTTGGTGTCCCTTGGCGTCTGCCAGGCGCGGCCGAACAGGCCCGCAACCAGCCGCATCCGCAGCCGATGTGGGCCTGGCTTCTCGGAGCCGCCCTCGCCGGGTTGTGGCTTGAGTGGCTGCTGTACATGCGCCGGAGGACGCTGTGAGTCCCGCGCCGCGCCGGCCGCTGCCGTCATCCGGGCCGTCGCTGGCGTCGCGTCGGGGCGTCGCCGTCGCTCTGTGGCTGGCGGTGTCGACGCTCTGCACCTTCGCGTTCGCTGCGCGCTTGCCGGCCGCTCTCGGCGAAGCCGGGGCCCTCGGCGTCGACTTCGCTCGTCCCGAGCTGCTGTGGCTGGCCCTCTCTGCTCTCTTTGTTCCTGTCGGCGCGATCTTCTCGCTGACCGACATGCCGCGGCCCCAGCAGTTCGTCCAATCGGCCCTGAGGATGTCGATCCTGGTGATCTTGGCGGTGGCCGTGGCGGGCCCTCGCAGTCGCCAGGACGCACCGCGTGGCGTTCAGGTCATCCACATCGTCGACCGCTCGGAGTCCGTGCCGGACGCGCTGATCCAGGCCGCCGCCCGTGGCGCCCAGGCGACCCTTGCGGCCGCTGGCGATGGCGATGTTCGCGTCGATGTGGTCGCATTCGACGGCCGCGCCGAACGCCTGCCTTGGCCGCCAACTCAGACAGGCGACGATAAGTCCGCAGATCCGACGGTCGAGTCCATGCCACGAATCGCGCGCACACCCGTCAGTGGGCGCGAGACCGATCTGGACCAGGCGCTCAACGTCGCCCTCGCCCTCGTCGACGCGGACCGTGTCCCTCATCTCGTCGTCTGGACGGACGGAGTCGAGACCCGCGGCGAGGCGGCGGCCATGGCGGAGCCCCTGAAGCGTCTGGGCGTGCGCATGCACACACCACAGCTTCCGGCCCTTGAGGTGCCGGCCGAGCTTGCGGTCGAATCGCTTGAGGTGCCAGCCAAGCTCGAGGCCAACGTCCCATTCGCGCTCGCCACCTACGTCCGCATGACAGCGCCGATGCGGGTGCGCTGCGCTGCGCGCTCGGGCGACCAGCAGTTGCCGCCTGTCCACCAGACGCTGCCAGCAGGCCGCCACCGGGTTGAACTGGGGCGATTGCGCATGCGCTCCGGCGGCAGCCACGAGGTCCATGTCGAGTGTCGCCCCGAGGTCGGCGCGGACCGATTCGCCAGCAACAACCAGATGGTCTCCCGGGTCGTGGTCGAGGCCCGGCCCCGAGTCCTCTACATCGAAGGGGCGCGTGGTCAGGGGACGTGGCTGGCACGGGCCCTCGTCGACAGCTTCGAGGTCGAGGTACGCGAAGCCGACGGCTTGCCACGCAGCGCCGCCGAACTGAGCTCGTGGCAAGCGGTGATTCTCAGCGATGTCGCCCGCGTGTCACCGGCCGGTGTGCCCCAGGTCAGCGACGCCGACATGCGCAACCTGCACCGCTACGTCGAACAAGGCGGCGGCCTGTTGGTGATCGGCGGCGAGAACAGCCTTGGGCCGGGCGGCTACCAGGGTACCTACCTCGATCAGAAGGTCCTGCCGGTGCGCATGGACATCGACAGCGCCCTGGAGATGCCGAGCATCGCGATGATGTTGTGCATCGACCAGTCCGGCTCGATGGCGCAAGAGGGCAAGATCGCGCTCGCCAAGGAGGCAGCGCGCGCGACGGCCGAGCTGCTTGCCGCCGAAGACAAGATCGGCGTAATCGCCTTCAGCGGCCGCGCCTTCCCGGTCGTGCGACTGCAGCGCGCCGGCAACCGCTTCCGCATCGCCAGCGGCATCGCTCGCCTCAGCGCGAGCGGCGGCACCGAAATTCTGCCAGCCCTGCAGCAGGCCTATCACGGCTTGAGCGCAGTCAACGCGCGTGTCAAACACGTGCTGCTCCTCTCCGACGGTCAGGCGAAACGCGCCGGCATCGACGCCCAAGTGCAGCAGATGCGTCGCGCCGGCATGACGGTCTCTACCATCGGCGTCGGCGCCGAGGTCGGACGCGATCTTCTCGAGGCGATCGCCGACCGCGGCGGCGGTCGCTCGTACTTCACTGACCGACCCGAGAACCTGCCCCGGATCTTCGTTCGCGAGACCCGTCAGGTCACCGGCGAGTCGATCGTCGAGAAACGCTTGCGCGCACGCCGAGTCGCCGGCACCGGGCGCGTCGACCTGCTGCGCGGCGTACCGATTGAGCGCGCTCCGGTGCTGCTTGGTTACCTGCCAACCCGGGTCAAACGTGGCGCCGAAGAGATCCTGCGCACCAGCGATGGCAAACCCTTGCTGGTGCGATGGCGCTTGGGATTGGGCAAGGTGACGGTCTGGACGTCCGACCTCAAGAACCGGTGGGCGCACGCCTGGCTCGACTGGCCTGGCTACCCCGTGCTCGTCCGGCAGCTGGTTCGTGACGCGCTGCAGGAGAAGATCGGTGCCCAGGTCGAGGTCCAGCTGTCGCGGGAGCGCGACAGGCTGCGGTTGGCTGTCGACGCCCTCAACGAGGACGAGACCTGGATGGCCGGCATGACGGCCACGGCACGGCTGCGCCTGCCTGACGGGACCGTCCGCGATCTGGTCCTCCCCGAGGTCGCCGTGGGCCGCTACGAGACGACCACGGCGATGGACCGTTTCGGCCCCTACGACGTCGAGGTCTCGCTGCGTGCCGGGGCGGATCGGCCGGTCCTGGCCTCAGGCCGGGCGACGACCGTATTGCCCTACCCCGACGAATACCGGGTCGCAGAAGCGGGTCAGACCAGCCTCCCAGAGTTGGTCGCCGCCACCGGCGGCCAAGCCGACTCGGGCCCCGCCGCCTGGCTCGACACGGCCAACGCGAAGCAACGCAGCTGGCGGTGGCTGTGGCCGGACCTGGCTCTGATCAGCGTCCTGCTGCTGCTCATCGACGTGTTGTTGCGGCGCGTTCGTCTGGGGCCCGCACCTGCGGCGAGCTGGTTTGGCGGCAAGGCCGGCTGACGTCCGGTGGACTCGACGCCCCGCCTAGCCGATGGCCACCAGCAGCTTCTCCAGGGAGCGCAGCTCGTCGCGTAGGGTGGCCGCGCGCTCGAACGCGAGCTCGCCGGCTGCCTCCTTCATGCCTCGGCGAAGCAGCGAGACACGGCTCTTGATCTCGGTCACGCTGGCCGGCAGGTCTGCGGTCGCCAGCGCCCGGTCGCGAGCCAATGCGCTCGCCCCAAGCCCCTCGACGCCGACGACGGCCTTGCGGATCGACACCGGCGTCACACCGTTCTCGACGTTCCATTCTTCCTGCCGGGTTCGCCTCCTGTCGGTCTCGTCTATGGCCGCGCGCATCGAATCGGTGATGCGATCGGCGTACATGATGACCCGCCCCTCGATGTTGCGGGCCGCTCGACCGATCGTCTGAATCAGAGAACGTCGCGAACGAAGGAAGCCCTCCTTGTCGGCGTCGAGGATCGCGACCAACGACACCTCGGGCAGGTCGAGCCCTTCGCGCAGCAGGTTGATTCCGACCAGCACATCGAAGTCACCGGCACGTAGCCCGCGCAGCAGCTCGACGCGCTCGAGGGTGTCGATGTCGCTGTGCATGTAGCGCACACGCACGCCGAGATCCGCGTAGTACTCGGTGAGGTTCTCGGCCATGCGCTTGGTCAAGGTCGTGACCAGGACGCGCTCTCTTCGCTCCGCACGGGCGCGGATCTCGCCGAGCAGATCGTCCACCTGGTCGCCAACTGGTCGCACCTCAAGCGCCGGGTCCACCAGACCGGTCGGCCGCACGACCTGCTCGACGATCTCGCCGGCGGTCTGCTCGAGCTCCCAGTCGCCGGGAGTCGCCGACACGTAGAACTGCTGTCCGACGCGCTCCTGGAACTCGGCGAACATCAGCGGTCGGTTGTCCATCGCGCTGGGCATGCGAAAGCCATGCAGGACGAGGTTCTCTTTGCGGGCCCGGTCGGAACGGTACATCGCGCCGAGCTGCGGCACGGTGACGTGCGATTCGTCGATGACGACCAGGAAGTCCTCAGGGAAGTAGTCGATCAGCGTTGGGGGCGGCTGGCCCGGCTCGCGACCAGTGAGATGTCGCGAGTAATTCTCGATACCTTTGCAGGTGCCACGGATCTGAAGGTTCTCGAGATCGTACATGGTCCGCTGCTCAAGACGCTGCGCCTCGAGCAATCTGCCCTCGTCACGCAGCTGGCCCAGCACCTCGTCGAGCTCGGCCCGAATGCTCTGTCTTGCTCGGGCGAGCGCTGCGGGGGGTGTTACAAAGTGTGAGTTCGGGTAGATGTGAACCGACTGGACCCGACCGGTGACCGTGCCGCGCAGGGGATCGATGTGGGCGATCTCCTCGATCTCGTCGCCCCAAAGCGTGACCCGCCAGCCGCGCTCGTCGGCGTGGGCCGGCTGCACCTCGACGACGTCGCCGCGCACGCGGAAGTGGCCACGTTCCAGTCCCCAGTCGGCGCGCTCGTACTGCATGTCGACCAAGCGTCGCAGCAGATCCTGGCGGCGGATCTTCTCGCCCACCCGCAAAGACAGGCGCATCTCGATGTAGCTCACCGGAGCGCCCAGGCCGTAGATACAGGACACAGACGCGACGATGATGACATCGCGCCGCTCAAGCACCGAGAAGGTTGCGGCGTGCCGCATCCGGTCAATCTCCTCGTTGATGTGGGAGTCCTTCTCGATGTACGTGTCGGTCGCAGGAAGATACGCCTCGGGCTGGTAGTAGTCGTAGTAACTGACGAAATACTCCACGGCGTTGTCTGGGAAGAAGGCCTTGAACTCCGCATGCAGCTGGGCCGCGAGGGTCTTGTTGGGCGCGAGGACCAACGTCGGCCGGCCGCAACTGGCGATGACGCTCGCCATCGTGAACGTTTTGCCTGAGCCGGTCACGCCGAGCAGGACCTGACCGCGCCGTCCTTCGTCGAGCCCGGCAAGGAGGGCTGCGATCGCCTGGGGCTGGTCGCCGGCCGGCACAAACGGGGCCTGGAGTCGGAATTCACTCATCGCACGCTTCCCCGCCGGGGTCGCTCGCCGAGGGGGCCGCCGGGTGGTCGGTCGTCGTCGAACACTGGCTGGGCATCAAGCCACAGGCCCCTCTCGGCGGCAAGCGATGTGGCCGCCGAACGGTGTCCCGGCGTCGATTGAGAGGCGACGGAGACGCCCCTTCAGGCGAGGTTGACCGTCGCTGAGTTCCGCACTAGAGTTCGGCAATGTCCTACGGAGTCGTCCTTTTGACGCGCGTAGGTAGTTGCGCAGCCGCCGCTCTTGATGTGGGGACTGCCTCCAACAGGGAAAACGGGCGAAAGCCAATTGCAGGAGTGACGCTCATGGTTGCGTATTTCAATCGAACTCTCATCCTGGTCGCCGTCGTGGCGATGACCATTGCTGTGATCGGGTGCCAGAAGAAGACCGAGGCTCCGGCCGAGGCTGCAGCCCCTGCCGCAGAAGAGGCCCCTGCCGCCGAGGCCGCTCCGGCTGCCGAGGCCGCTCCCGCTGCTGAGGCTGCTCCGGCCGCCGAGGCCGCTCCCGCTGCTGAGGCTGTTCCGGCTGCCGAGGCCGCTCCCGCTGCTGAGGCCGCTCCCGCTGCTGAGGCCGCTCCCGCTGCCGAGGCCGCTCCCGCCGCCGAGGCCGCTCCGGCTGCCGAGGCCGCTCCTGCTGCTGAGGCCGATGAGGCTGCCGAGTAGACTTCGTCTTCGGTTTCTTGAGGTTCATCTGGTCGCCCGGTCGCGCTTTTGTGCGAGGCCGGGCGATCTCATTTCTGGCCACCTTCGTCGTCCCGTGGGCCAAGTTGGAAGGCTGGCTGCGGTCTCGGCGGTATTCGCGGCGGCGGTCGCGGCCGAGTCTCGCGCGCCGGCTGTGAATTCCAGGTCTCGCTCTACAGTGGACATGGCCAGCTGATCTTCGGGATCTTCGGGAACTTCGGGATCTTCGGGATCTATCGGGATCTTAGGGGGCTTCGGGAACTTCGGTTTGGTGCCCGCTTCTGGCACACTGCCAGCCGTCGTGTACCGGGCCCGCCATCCGCCGCGGGGACCCTCGTCGCCGGGCCTCACGTGGAGTTGCAGATGGATGTCCAATCTCCGTCCCCTGTTCGGCTGCGTTGGCTCGCCGTCATTGTGGCGTTTGCGTTTGCGTTTGCGCCATCCGCCTGCGGGCGCAAAGAGTCGAGCTCTTCAGCGACCGCGAAGGAGGGCGAGGCGGCAGCCGCGCCGACAGCGGCCACAGGGGCCCTGTCGGACGGTCAGCGTCTTGTCGACGGCCTGACCGCCGAGATCGAGGACCTGCTGGGGCCCATCGAGAAGGCCGGCGACGATCGCGTCGAGCTCAAGGAGATCGGCGAGCGATTCAGACGGGCGACCGAGGCCATGCGTGAGCGGGGCGCCGAGCTGGACAAGCGGCTCGACGAGGCGTCACGCAAGGAGCTTGAGGCCTACGCGATGGCGAAGTGGGCGCCGATGGCCGGCCGCATCCTGGCCGCCCTGCAGAAGGCCCGCGCCAGCGCGGTTGACGAGATCGCCCCGGCGGAAGAGGTAGCCGAGCCTGCCGGCGCAGCGCCAACCCAACCGGGAGAGCCAGCGGCCGCCGCGCCATCGCCCCGGCCCGCTGCGGCCGCTCCATCGGCACCAGCCGTCCGCTGATCCCGGACGGTGCGCTCGGTCGGCGCTGCGGCCCCGGCGCGACGATGGCCACATTGCACGGCCATCGGGCCCGTGGTATCGCCTCCCCCGTCTCACCCAGGGTGCGCGGCGAGGAGGTCGCGGGCTCTTTGCTGGCTGCAGGAAGCGATGAAGCTGGCTGCAGGAAGCGATGAAGCTGGCTGCAGGAACCCATGAAGTCGGCTGGAGGAACCCATGAACAAGGTCTTCCCTGACGCTGCCCACGCGCTGCACGATATCAGCGATGGTGCCAGCGTGATGGTCTCTGGCTTCGGCCTCAGCGGCAATCCAGAGCACCTCATCCGCGCCCTCAACGCGCGTGGCACCCGCAACCTGACGATCATCTCGAACAACTGCGGTGTCACCGACGACGGCCTCGGAGTCTTGCTCAAGAGCCGACAGGTCGTTCGCTACATCGCCAGCTATGTGGGTGAGAATAAAGAGTTCGAGCGGCAGTTCCTGTCCGAGGAGCTTGACGTCGAGCTCAATCCGCAGGGTACATTGGCCGAGCGCATTCGCGCGGGCGGCGCCGGCATCCCGGCCTTCTTTACGCCCACCGGCTACGGCACCCTGATCGCTGAGGGCAAGGAAGTCCGGAGCTTCGACGGCAGACCCTGCATTCTCGAGACGGGACTGCGCGCGGACTTCGCTCTGGTCAAAGCCTGGAAAGGCGACACCTGGGGCAACCTCGTTTACCGCAAGACGGCCCGCAATTTCGCGCCGATGATGGCTGCCGCCGGGATCATCACCATCGCTGAGGTCGAGGAGTTGGTCGAACCCGGCGAGATCGACCCCGATCAGGTGCACACGCCTGGCATCTACGTGCAACGCATCTTCCGCGGCACCGAGTTCAGCAAACCAATCGAGAATCGCACCGTCCGTCCCCGGTCCTGAGCTGCCGGTGCAGCGACCCTTGGAGGTGCCGATGTACCCATTGAGCTGCCGCGAGCACAGCCGCCTCGCAGCCAGGCGCAGGGCAAACCTCGCCGCAGCCGTGCTGGCCGCGGTGGTTCTCGCGCCCTCAGCCTGTACGCGCGAAGAGGCGCCGCCCCCGGCCGGCGAAGCGTCGGCTGCTCCGGTCGCGACGGCGCAGAACGGACCTGCCCTGCGCGCAGGTGCCCAGCTGGCCCCAAGCGCGGTCGCCTCGCCCTACCGCGTCGGTTGGATGCGCCCGCCTGTCATCGACTTCCACGCGCACCTCTCGATCGATGGGCTCGATCGGCTGCGGGCGATCATGACGGCACAAGGCGTCGAGTCGTTCATCAACCTCAGCGGCGGCTCGGCTCGAGGCGGCGGTGTGCAGTGGCTCGCCAGTGATCTGCTGTCTTGCAAGCTCGGCGGCGCGATCATCAACTTCTTCAACCCAGATTGGCGCGAATTCGGCAATCCGGGTTGGGCCCAGCGCGAGGTCGCTCGGCTGCGGTACGCGGTCGCGAAGCATGGATTTCGGGGCATCAAGATCAGCAAGGCGCTCGGTTTGGGGGCGACCGCTCCGGATGGCAGTCTGGTGATGCCGGACGATCCGCGTCTGGCACCATTGTGGGACGCCGCCGCGGAGTTTGGAATCCCCGTGTCGATACATGTGGCTGATCCTAAAGCGTTTTGGTTGCCGCTCGACCCGAGCAACGAACGCTGGGACGAGCTGGAGGCGCACCCGTCGTGGTCCTACGCGAACCGCAGCGAGGTGGCCTCGTGGGCGGCGCTTGTCGACGCCTCCGAGCGCCTGTTTGCTGCAAACCCGCGTACGACGTTCGTCGCAGTGCACTTCGGCAACGCCGCGGAAGAGCTCGACCGCGTCGGCCGGATGCTCGATGCCAACCCCAACGTCTGGATCGACACATCGGCGCGAATTGGCGAGTTCGGTCGCCATCCGCGCGATCGCGTACGGGCTTTCTTTGATCGCTACCAGGACCGCATCGTCTTTGGTACCGACATCGGCATCGGCGAGGAACACCTCTGGCTTGGTTCGAATGGTCGCGAAGAGCCGACCATGGCCGACGTCGCGCCATTCTACGAGGCGCATTTCCGCTACTTCGAGGGGGACGAACGCCAGATCGAGCACCCCAGCCCGATCCAAGGCAAATGGCGGGTCGACGCGATCGCCCTCGACGAGACCATCCTCGCCAAGCTCTATCGTGGCAATGCGCAGAAGCTGCTCGATCGCGACTTTGTCCGGGCTAGAGCGGCGTCCGCCCGGGGGGCGTCACCTACGGCCGCCGCCCCGGCTCCGACTGCTCCGGTCCCGACTGCTCCGGCCCCGACTGCTCCGGCCCGTACGGCTCCGGTTCCGACCGCGCCGGCTCCGACTGCTCCGGTTCCGACCGCGCCGGCTCCGACTGCTCCGGTTCCGACGGCTCCGGTTCCGACGGCTCCGGTTCCGACGGCTCCGGTTCCGACGGCTCCGTTGTAGACCGACTCACCGCTGCCCACGGTCCTGGCCCGCCAGATCGCTTGCGGCGAAGCCCGACCAGCGCGACCACCCCAAGGGCGACTGCGAACCAAAGGGTGGCGAAGCGAATCAGCAGCGTGACCAAAGTCATCTTTGCGGCGCCGAGGCCGAAGCCGAACGCTGCCTGCAGACCCAGGGCGACCATCACGGCCTCGGTCGAGCCGACGCCGCCCGGCAACATCGACACCGCGCCAAAGAGGGTCGCCATCGCATAGACGATCACTGCCTCGCCAAAGCCGCCACCGGCCCCAGCCCCGTCGAGCAGCAGGCGGAACGCGAAACACTCGAGCAACCAGGCGACGGCCGCCAACGAGGTCGCCTCCAGCAGCAGCGCGGGTCGGCAAAGGCGTCGCATCGCGCCGTGGCCGCGCTGGATCGCGTCGAGTCCGCGCTCCGCGGAGGGCCATCGCTGCAGTGGACCGCGTAGCGCCGCGACCAAAGCGGGCAGGGCGCGCGGATGAGCGACGCCCGCAAGGAAGACGATCGTCAGGCCGAGAACGACCAAGAAGAGCAGCCGGTAGGCGCCGAAGCGTGCGACGCCGATCGCGGCGATGCACAGCAGGCCCAGGACGTCGGTGAATCGCTCGGCCACGACGACGGTCGCCGCGTCGGTCAGGCTCACGCCGCGTCGCTCCTTGAGGAGCCATGCTTTGAAGACCTCGCCCATTTTGCCGGGAGAGACCGTGAAGACGAATCCCGCGATGAAGATCTGCAGCGCCTCGCCGTACGGAACCGGCGCGCCAATTGCGCTGAGGTAGCGGCGGAAGCGGACCGCCCGCACGAGATAGTTGCCAAAGGCGAGACCGATCGCCGGTAGCACCATGACCAGCGGAAACGCTGTGGTCGCTTCGCCCAGGCGGTCGACGTCGGCGAACAGGGCCGCGCCGATGAGAACCAGGCCGAGGAGCACGGCCGCGGTCCACAGGGGCTTGCCGATCACGGTGCCGTCGCTGCTGGGTTGTTCGCCTCGACGTCCCGCGTGGCGGCGCCCGGCGGGCTGACCGCCTCCGCGAGCAGGGCAACTACGGCGCGGTGTTCCGCCGCGATGCGCCGGCGGTCGAAGGCGCCAGGGCCGTCCCAATCGGGGTGCTGGTGGGCGAGACGGCCGAGCAACCCCTCGAGGTCGACCAGGACGTCCCTGTCGATGTCGCCACGAACCACCTCACCGTTGCGCCGCTCGAGCAGAATCCATCGCAGCCAGGCCAACGCGAAGGATGTCTCCGCCGTGTCGGGCGCTAGCTTGACGAGCCGGTCGACGATGGTGCGAACGACGGCGAACCGCTCGCCGAGCTGGCCCGATTCGACGGCCCGGTAGACCGCGTGGCAGGCGAGAAGGCGGCCAGACGGTGCGGCGAGGACCTCGTCCGTCAACGTCCGGGTTCCCTCTAGCAGCGCCTCGGTGAAGGTTCGTTGGGCGCCGATCTGGGTCCACGCTTCGGCCATGTCGTCAATGGCGCTTCCCGGGCCGACTGAGCTGCTTGCGGGGCTGACCGCGACGCTGTGCAGTGCCAGCATGGGTGGGTCGCCGGCGAACGCTGGCGACTGCCACTGCGTCGACGCCGGCGCTTCGTGTCGGCACGCTGCCAGCGCCAGGGTCGCGCAGATCAGGCAGACCGTGGAGATCAGGCGGTTCGGGCTGGCGGGGCAGGCTGGTGCGGTCACGACAGAGTTCTTCCTATTTGCCGCCGCCGAGCGGAGCGAGGCGTGACGTATATGTTGCCGCCGAGCGGAGCGAGGCGTGACGGCCCGAGGGCCGCGCAGCAAAGCACAAACGGCGCGGGCTGTGAAGCGAACGGTGCGTCACCGAAGGGCTCGCTGGTCGTCCTTGAGGCCCTTGATCAGGTCAGACACCGTCAAGTCACTGATGGGGTGGCGCCAAGCGGGAAGCAATTCGGCGAGGGGCACCAAGACGAAGTCTCGCCAGGCCAGCCGGGGGTGCGGCACCTCCAGGCCAGGCTCGTCGATCACAGCGCCCCCCCAGTCGATGAGGTCCAGATCGAGCGTTCGGCTGCCGTGGAAGCCCTCGCCTTGGCGGTCCCGGCCGAAATCTCTTTCGACCGCATGGAGTTCTCGCAGCACATCGCGGGCCGATCGGGCGGTGTCGCCGATGCCCACAGCATTGGCGAAATCCGAACCCACTGCCGCTTCGGCCGGACGACTGCGGTACACCCGACTCAGGTGCGCGCCCCGCAAGTCGATCGCAGCGCAGACGCTGTTCCAGCCGGCGACGACTGTGGTCGCCGAGTCGCCGAGGTTGCTGCCCAGGGCGATCACCACTCTCTCCATCTCGTCCGCCTCCCTTTCGTGCCGGTCGCTCCGGTCGCGGCGGTCGCCGCGGTCGCGCCAGACGCTGCCGTGCAGGGTAGGTTCCCCGCCGGCCGCCGCAAGACCCATCGGGGGCATCGCCGGGCCACCGCGGCCGCGACGGTGGCGGTCGCTGCGATTTGTGCTATCCATTGCCGTCGGCGCTCCCTCAGGCGCGCGCCGAAGGAGGCCTGCGATGCGTTCTCTTGAGTCGCTACATGTCCCTCAGCGCGCGCGTCGCGCCTGCGCTCTGACGGGCGCCCTCCTGATCGCTGCGGTGGCCATCACCGGTTGCAAGCACGCTAGCTCTGCGAACGAGGCTGAGGTCGGCGGGCAGGGTTCTGCCGCCCCCGCGCAGGCCCAGGAAGAACCGCTTGCAGCCTCGCCGCAGGGCGCGCCCGCGGCGGACGCCCCGCCCCCTCCCGCGCCATTGTCCTTGCCTGCTAGCTTGGTGGTCGACGACCTCGATGACGCAGAGAAGGCGCTGCTGCGCTCAATCCTCTCGGACCAGTTCGATCCGTGCGGCAAGTCGCGCTCCTTTCTCGACTCATTGGCCGCAGGAGATTGTGCGCTCGCCCCACGGCTGGCCCGCAGTGCCGTACTCGCCATCGGTCAGGGTTTCGGCAAGCGTCGCGTGGTGACACTCCTGCTGCGCGAGATCGAGCGTCTCAACACGGTGGTTGAGGTCGACACCGGTGGCGCACCCGCGCGCGGACCGGCCGACGCAAAGGTCGTTGTGGTGCTTTTCTCGGATTTCGAATGTCCCTATTGCAAAGACACCGCGGCGCCGTTGGATGCGCTTCAGGAGCACTACGGGTTTCGCCTTGTGTACAAGCACTACCCGCTGGAGCGGGCCCACCCAAGCGCCAAGGGAGCGGCCCGGGCGGCTTGGGCGGCCGGGCGACAGGAACGCTTCTGGGAGATGCACGACGTGCTGTTCCACAATAGCCCTGCTCTCGATTGGCCGGCCGTGAAGGGCTACGCCAAGGGAGTCGGTCTCGACATGAAGCGTTTCGTCGCCGATTTCGAAAGCGAGGCCTCGACCCTCGCGGTGGCGGCCGACGTCGCAGCTGGCGGCAAGGCGGGCGTCGATGGGACGCCGACCTTCTTCATCAACGGTCGTCGCGCCGAGACCCTCTCGCAGGTCCAGGACGCGGTCCGCGAGCAGGCCGAGCTGGCCGGCGTCACCGACCTGCCGCCGCCATTCTCGGCGAGCCCGGACGGAACGCTGGACGTGCCCACGGCAGGGGAGTAGCGGCAATGCCCCAGTCGATGACCGGATTTGGCGCTGGACACGGTCGCGGGGCCGATGTCGAAGTCGCCGTTGAGCTGCGCAGCATCAACCACAAGCACCTCGATCTGCGCTGTCGGGTCGAGCCAGCCGTCGTTGGCCTCGCCGATCTGGTGTCCGAACGCCTGCGCCACGCTCTGGGTCGCGGCCACGTCGACGCCACCGTGCGGTGTGAGGTGGTCGGCGACGCGGGCAGTCCAGCCTGCGTGGACATCGATCTCGCCCGGGCCTGGCACCGCCAACTGGTCGATCTGGCGGCCTCGCTCGGGGTTGTCGCCGACGTTGGCGTGGCGCAGATCGCCTCGCTGCCGGGGGTGCTGTCGTTGCGCCAGGCCGATCTCGTCCTCGAAGATATCGCTGAGCCGGTCGAGGCGGCGCTGCAGGTAGCCATCGAGGCGCTTCTTGAGGCGCGCCGCGGCGAGGGTCGGCGGCTCGCCGACGATCTGATCGCGCGCGTCGACACGCTGGCAGACTGCGCTGCGGCGATCGCCGCGACCGCGTCGACAATCGTCGACGATCAGCGGATTCGACTGTCGAAGCGGGTCGACGACCTGCTCGCCAAGCGCGACGTGGAGATCGATCGCGGTCGCCTCGAGGCGGAGCTGGTGATCTTCGCCGACCGAACCGACGTCACCGAGGAGCTGGTTCGGTTGGACGGCCATCTGGTCGCCTTCCGCGCTGCCCTCACTGAGGAGGACCAGCCGGGCCGTCGCCTCGGCTTTCTGGCGCAAGAGCTGCTGCGGGAGATCAACACCATCGGCTCAAAGTCCTCGCGCCTTGAGATCACCGAGCAGGTCGTCGCGGCCAAGATCGAAGTGGAGCGCCTGCGCGAACAGATCGCCAACCTCGCTTGACGCGCGAACGGGCGTCGCGACACTGCCGTGGGCCGGGCTGCCGTCCCGCCAGCCAGGGGATTCCGCAATGGCCCAGCCGATACTCCGCCCCCCCGGCAACCTCCTGGTTCTCGTCGGGCCCGCTGGCGCAGGCAAGACCACGCTGGCCCACAGGCTGATCGACGCCGCGCCCGAACGTCGGGGCTTCAGCGTCAGCCACACCACGCGGCCGATTCGCTCCACCGAGACCGACCACCTCGACTATCATTTCGTGAGCCGAGGCGAGTTCGAGGCGCTGCGCGCTGTGGGCGGTTTCGTCGAGTCGGCTGAGGTGCACGGCAACCTCTACGGGACATCGCGCGCGGAGGTCGAACGCAAGACAGCCGACGGCAGCGACCTGATCTTCGACATCGACATTGAGGGAGCCCAGAACCTCGCGCGTGCGTTTCCTGCGCGCACCCGGCTGTTCTTTGTTTTGCCGCCGGGCTGGGACGTCCTCGTCGCGCGGCTTGAGGGCCGCGGCAGCGAGACGCCAGCGACCCTGGGGCGACGACTGAGGACCGCACGGGCCGAACTGGAAGCCCTGCTGGCGTCGGCCCTATCGTGGCATTTGCTGTGCAACGACGACATCGACGCAACCGCCACAGCTCTCGACGCCGCGGTCTCGGGCCCCTGGCCGCCAGAGCGTCGCGCCCGAGACTGGCAACTCGCCGAGGCGTTCGCGGCCGCCGCCCGGCAGGACCTGCGCACCGCTCCCGAGGCTCCCTGAATCCGAAACCCGGCGCACGCCTGCGGCTGGCCGCGGCCTGGTTTGAACGCCCACACCATCATCCTTCGGCGGGGTTCCACCGTGGTCCACTCGGTTGCCGCGTTGGCGCCCCGGCGCCGTTGTCGGTCGCTCTCACGGTCGGGCCTTGCGCGGGACGGGTGGCTTGACCGGCGCCCCGTGGAAGGCCAATCTGCGCCCCTCCCCAGCGGCTCTGCGGGCGCCGTGGCTGCGGGGGCCCGCCCGCCGCGCCGGGAGACGAAGTAGTCGCCTTACCGCCGCTCCGATTTCGGCGCCCGGCCCATCGCAAGATGGTCGCGCCAGCGGCCGCAATAGCGAGGACCATGGTCATTCCCGTCCCCAGGCGCCCTGTTCGCGTCCGAATCGCCCCGAGCCCGACCGGCGACCCACACGTCGGTACCGCCTACATTGCCCTCTTCAATGCCGCTTTCGCCCGCCACCATGCTGGCGTCTTTGTGTTGCGCATCGAGGACACCGATCGCAAGCGGTCCACCGCCGCCAGCGAGGCAGCCATCTTGCAAGGGCTCGGCTGGCTGGGCGTCGCCTGGCAGGAAGGTCCCGATGTCGGCGGCCCGTATGGTCCCTACCGGCAAAGCGAGC
Source organism: uncultured Myxococcales bacterium (assembly GCA_937915965.1). GTDB lineage: Bacteria > Myxococcota_A > UBA9042 > UBA9042 > UBA9042 > CALGHC01. The sequence goes on along the minus strand of CALGHC010000418.1, from coordinate 4,073 downwards.
GCGCCGACATCTACCGCGAGCACGTCGATCTATTGGTCGCCCGGCGGCACGCCTATCCGTGTTTCTGCAGCGTCGAGCGTCTCGACCAGGTGCGTACCGCGCAACGCGCCGTTGGCGCCAACACACGCTACGACGGCCACTGCCGTGACCTTGAGCCTGCCGCCGCCGCCGCGCGGATCGCCGATGGCGAGCCTCACGTGGTGCGGCTGCGGATGCCGCTCGACGGCGAGACCTTGGTGCCTGACGCCCTGCGCGGCCTGGTGCGCTTCGACCACAGCCAGATCGACGATCAGGTTCTGCTCAAAGGCGACGGCCTGCCCACGTACCACCTCGCGAACGTCGTCGACGACCACCTGATGGAGATCACGCACGTCATTCGGGCCGAGGAGTGGATCAACTCGACCCCCAAACACCTGCGTCTCTACGAAGCGTTTGGCTGGGCGCCGCCGGTGTTTGTGCACATGCCGCTGCTGCGCAACGCCGACCGCTCGAAGATCTCGAAGCGCAAGAACCCCACAAGCCTTGCGTATTATCAGACCGCCGGTTTCCTGCCTGAGGCCTTCCTCTGCTTTCTCGCGCAGCTTGGCTACTCGATGCCGGACGGCCGCGAGCTCTTCGACTTCGACGAGCTCGCCGCGGACCTCGACTTGTCGCGGGTATCGGTCAGCGGACCGGTCTTCGATCTCGACAAGCTCGCATCGATCAACGGCAAGATGATCCGGGCGATGCCACCTGAGCAACTCGCCGACCGGGTGTTCGCCTGGCAGCGCGAAGACAAGCGACACGGCGCCGTTGCCCAGCTCGTCCAAGAGAGAATGCCTGCGCTGGCTTCCTGGATGCAGACCGCCGGCCCCTTCTATGATGGCCTCCTCGACTATGGCCTGAACGCCCGCTACTTTCTGATCGGTTGTGCGTCGCGCAAAAAGAAGGCGGTGCGCCTGGGTTTGCGCGCATCGCGCGCCTTTCTGCTGGACGTGATCGAGCGCCTTGAGGCGCTGAGCGACTGGCAACACGATCCGATCGAGGCAGCCCTGCGCGAAGCTGTGGCGACGGCCGGAGTGCAGGTCGGTGACGGCTTCATGGCGGTTCGCGTCGCGATCGCGGGCAGCCCGGCGGCGCCGCCTCTCTTTGAGAGCATCGAGGTGCTTGGGCGCGCGACCACCTTGGTCCGCGTGCGCGCCGCCGCGGCTATGCTCTCAAGCCCTCGGTTTCTCGACGAAACTCTGGCCGCGGTCGAGCGCGAGCTGCAAGCCAGTCGCGATGCCCTCAAACACACCGAGCCCGGCAACCAGGGAGCCTGAACCATGTCTACCTTGAGAGCTGCCGCCGAGGCACGCTCCTGGCTGCAAAACGGGCAAGCGCCGGTCGATCGCGTCGGCGACGTATCGCGTGCGCTCGTCTTGCTGTCGGGTGAGGTAGAGCCGGTCGCGGCGATGCTCGAACCCCCCTTGGCTCTCGATGTCGAGACAGCGTTGGTACAGGAGGCAGACGAGAGGGGTATGGTCGCGCTGCTTGTCCTCCTGGGCGATCACGCGGGTGACCGCAGCGTGCGCAAGCTGGCCCGCAAGGCGCTCTTCCGCGCCCGCCAGCGGGGCGTCGACATCGTTGAGCGCGGCCCAGGTCGCGCTCCCGTTCGCCTCGCGCCCGCCGCCGATCCGCTGCCGAGTTGGTGCTCAAGTTACGACGACCGCGGTGGCCAGGTGATCGTGCTTGGCGCCTGGACGGCCGCCGACGGTCCCTGCTGCGCCGTCGCGCTCATGTCCGACACGCTCGGCTTGAAGGTCGCCACGTGGGTGCCTGGCATCTCGCGGACTCGTCTGCGTCACCTCATCGATGGATTCAAGCAGGACCGAGGTGGTCTCTTCGTCGAGGTCCCCCCTGAGTTCGCTGCGGGTCGGGTGCGTTGGGCCATCGATCGCGCCGACGCCGACCGGCGGCCCGTCGAGGGCGAGGTGGCCATCTTCAGACGGGTCTTGGCGGGCGTCGCGCCAATCGATGATTTCGAGGCGGCGCTCGATCCAGAAGATGAGGCTCGCGTCGCCGAGCGCATCGATTGCGGCGCCCAACTCTGTGATCAGCCGGCCTTTGAGGGCTGGCTGAGTGGCGCCGGCGCCTACTGGCGTCCGCTCTACGAGCAAGTGCAGGTAGAGGCCGTTGCCCTCACGGAGCTCGATGACGCCGCCCTGGACGCCAGGTTGATTGAGCTGCGCACGAACTTTGTCTCGGCGGCATTCGACGAGGCCAACCGGCGCCGCTACGCCGAGCGCCTCGAGCTGACAGCCTGGCTACTCGCTCGCGACGGACAGCGCGAGGCCGCCCTTTGCGCGATATCCTCCGCCCGCGGACTGCGAGACCCTCAGGTTGCCGCAGGAGAGTTGCCGTTCATCGCCGGGCTGGCCGCAAGGGTTCGGCCGCTCGAGGAGTTGCGGCGCCGCGCCGGGCGACTGGCTTGATCACCGCCGAGGCGCGCGCAGTCCAAGTCGTCAGATCAGCTTCGGTCCCCACGAATACGTCGCGGATCCGGCCGGTGGCATCCACCAGCAAGACCGTTGGCACTCCCTCTAGCCCAAGCGTCGCCAACAGGTCGGGAGCGGCCCAGGCGGTGACCGGCGCCCCGGGAAGCCGAGCGGCGACGTGGTCTTCGACCTGCAGCTCGTCGCGATCGACCGATACCCACACCGACGTCAGGCCGCGAGGGCCCAGTCGTGCCTGAATCTCGCTGAGAATCGGCTCGATCCGGCGGCATGGCTCGCACCAGGTCGCCCACAGGTAGATTAGCAGCCCCCTGTCGTTTCGGCGTTTCGGTTCGTCGCCCAACCAACGCTGAATGTCGATGTCTGGCAGCTCGGTGCCGATCAGCTTGTGGCGCTCTCCCGGCCCGTCGTCTGCGGCCGCGGTCACGGTGGCGGTCGCGGCGGTGTTCGCGGTCAGCTCCACGGCGATGTGGTCGCGAGCGGGGAGGACACCGGCGCGGCAATCCCAGATCAGCGGCTCACCGGTGGCGAGCTCCCCCGCGAAGGCGAGATCGCGGCCGGCCCCGGCCGCAGAAGCAACGACTCCCGTGATCTGCCATTGATCGGCTGGCAGGGACACGGTGGCGTCTCCTCGCGCGTCCGTCTGCACGCTGGCACCTGGCAGCGTGACTCCCGCCTCGCTACGCAACGCCAGGGTGACTCGAGACTCGCGCCAGGGCTCGCCTGCCACGCGCACGCGCAGGGGTAGCCGGCATGGCCCGTTCGGCCACCGCTCCTCGAGATGGCGCGGCGGTGGGCGCGGACGCACGAACTGCAGGCTGTTCGCGTCCAAGGCCGGCCACTTCGCCTCGATCGTCGAGCCGCGCCTGGGGTCACCCGGCACGACAGCGATCGGCATGTTGCTGGCGTGCACGTAGAGTCGGCTGAGGCCGCCGCGCGCCGCCTCAGGCCATGGCCGCAGATCCAGGCGCCACTCCGCTATCTGAACCGTCGCCCCCCCCTGCCCCCAACCCACCAAGCCGCTCCCGCGCTTCGCCTTTTCGCTATTGAGGTCGACGCCGTCGTCCGAGAACGACCAACGGTACGGCCACGCCGATGCGCCGCCATCAGGCGCGTCGAAGCGCACGGCCATCGCATGACCGCCGCCTGTCGCCAACAGCGCCAGATCGCTGCCGACGACAAAGGCCCGCGCGGCGACGGGCGGATAGAGGTCCGCACCGCTGACGCGGGTGATGATCAGGTCGCGTGGACGCTTGCCGCGGCTTCGCAGGCGCACCCGGCAGGTCGAGCCGACGTCGCCACGCAGCCTCGCTGTGATCGCCGTCAGGCGTGGTGGTGACTCGACGGCTCGCCCATTCACGGCGACGACGACGTCGCCCACGCGCGCTCCTGCCCGTGCAGCCGGCCCCCCAGCGACGACCTCTGACACAAAGACTCCGCCGTCGCGGCCATCGACCACCAAGCCGATTGAGCCGCTCGCCGGCGCATCCGCACGACCAGTCGGCGACGCAACAAATGGCCACGCCGGCGGGCTGCGCCGCGGCGGCAGCTCGGCGCCGCCGAGCCGGCAGCGCCGGCGCTGTCGCTTGGCAGCTTCGA
>CALGHC010000417.1 GCA_937915965.1 uncultured Myxococcales bacterium | reverse complement strand
GGTCTTTGCGTGGCCGGCGGTCTGGGCCGCGTCAGCCGTGAGCGCGTGCTCGGCCGAGCCGCCCTTGCCCTTCGAGCCGGCGTAGGTGAACGAGACGTGCTTCGACGCGATGGCGTTGTCGGCGATCATCGCCCCCAGCACGCAGCCCGAACAGTCCAGGCCCACCGCGGTGTTGGCGACGATGGCGTGCCAGGCTGCGGGCACCCGGTCGAAGACCTGTCGGGCCAGCTCGGGTTCGCCGCCGACCTGGATGCCGATCCAAAGAGGCTCGCCGCTGGACAGGAGGGCGTCGGGCAGCACCTCGCCAGGGGCGGCGCCAAATCGCGTCGCGAAGAAGCCGGCGTCGACCTCGACCGAGCCGAGCAGGTCCTTCCAGACCGGCACCTCCGCATCCACCGCGTCGTACAACCGCACGACAAAGACGTACTTGCCGTCGGCGACCGGTCCACCGGCCACATTGCGCAGCACACCCTGCAGACCGAGCTCGGCTGCGGCGGCCGGCGGCGCAAAGACAGCGACGCTGGCGGCGACGATGGCGAACGCAGCGAGGCAGCGACGGCTACGTGTGTTGCTGCGTGTGTTGCTGCGTGTGTTGCTGCGTGCGCTGCTGGGCGTGCTGCTGCGAGTGCTGCTGCGTGCGCTGCCCCAGATGCTACCCCCTATGACAGGCGAACCGGGCTGTGCGGGCTGTGCGGGCAGGGCGGACATGGCGTTCTCCGGTCGACGAACGGCGTGCGGCGAACGATCCGCGGCAGCCGGTCATCAGCGACGTTGCGCGAGGATACTGCAATGGCCGGTCAAGCGGAACGACGGACACCCGAAGCGATTCGCGAGGCCTCGTCAAAAACCCAGGCGGGTCGCGACAAAGAGCCCGGCGCTCACACCTCCGCAGAGCAGGATCATCGGCACGACGCCACCCGCGAAGTAGGGCATCACCATCAGCACGATGCCGCCGATGATGTGCAGTCGACAGCCGCGCCACAGCCGCGCCACAGCCGCGCCACAGCCGCGCGACAGCCGCGCCACAGTCGCGCCACCATGATATCCTGGCGCCACAAGCCGGACCACAGCCCGCGCCGGCGACGGAGCCACCCATGCACGCCCAACCCCGCAGCGCCAGTCGCCTCGCCATCCTCGCCGCTTGCGCCGCCATCGCAGCGAGCGCGGTGCTGCCCGTCGTCGCGACCGCGGCCACGCTGCCCGTCCAAGGCGTGCTGCGCTCCGCAGCCGGCGGTCCCGTCGCCGACGGCGCATACATCGTCTTTGCCAAACTCTACGACGCGCCGGAAGCGGCCAAGTGGCTGTGGGAGGACGCGATCGCCAATGTCGCGGTCCAGAGCGGCTTCTTCGCCATCGAGCTGGGCACGACCGAGGCCAAACCGATCGCCGACGCCTTGCTTGAGAGCGGGCAGCCGCTGTGGATCGGCATCCAGGTCGGCAATGACCCGGAGCTGACGCGCAGGCCGCTGTCGCGGGTGCCGCGCGCCTGGTGGGCCCAGGTCGCCGCTAGCGGTACGTTCCCGTGGGCGGCTGCGGCCGAACCAGGTGGCAAAGCGACCGGCCTCGCGTGTAGCGGCTGCCTGACCGGCGACATGATCGCCGAGGCGACCATCGCGCAGACCAAGGTCGCCTTCACCTTCGCCGGTTCGAGCTCCAAGGGTGGTCCAGCGACCAGCGCCCTCGTCGCCGACAGCGCCAAGAGCGCCGACTCCGCCGCGGTCGCCGCCAAGGCGATCACCGCCGAGACCGCCGAGGAGGCGATGACCGCGAACACCGCCCTGGGTCTGAAGTGCACCGGCTGCGTGGGGGCCGAAGCGATCGCCGATGGCGCCGTGCAGGCCGCCGCGGTGGACTTCAACTTCGCGGCGAGCACCCAGAAGGCCGGCCCGGCGAACGACCTCGTTTGCACGGCGCCACCCTGTGTCGGCGCCGCTGAGCTCGACACCAGCGGCGACTTCGTCTTCGGCGGAGCTGTCGCGGCCAAGATCTTCGAAGGGTCGGGCGGTCAGACGACGCTGCGCGCGACCGGCGCCGACGCCGGCGTCGATGGCAACGGATCGATCGCCATGCGCGCCGTCGGCGGCGAGCTGCGCGCGCGCTTCGACACCGCGGCGCCTGCCGATGGCCTGAACGCTGGCTACGGTGGCCCCGGCAGCGGCAAGGACGGTGAGGTCACCGTCTCTGGCAGCGTCGACCTCTCCATGACGTCGCTGGTCCCCGGCCGCGCCACTCCCGACGCCCCGACCTTGCACGTCACGGCGGTCGCGGGTGCAGTCGTCACGGTGGCCGGCTCGCTCGCCGGTATCGCCGCTGGCGACGAGGTCGTCTTCTGGCT
>CALGHC010000416.1 GCA_937915965.1 uncultured Myxococcales bacterium | reverse complement strand
GCCCCAGCCAGCCGCATCGAAGGCGACTCCGGCGTCGTGCACGACCGCCCCTGCGTGGCGCGCGGCTTCGCCGTCGAGGGGTCTGACCTTGGCCGGGTCGTAGCTGAATTCGGTGCAGCGCTTGGGAAAACAGGCGCGAATCCAGCCGCGCGTCAGGCCGCACATCGCGTCCGGACCGCACTGGTCGTCGCTATCGCAGTGCAGCGCGCACATGTTGGGACGGTCGTCGCCCTTGATCCGCGGGCACATCGCCGCTGCGAAGCCGTTGCAGTCCGTGTGGGCGAGGCACGGCCGGCCAACCCCGAGGTCGTTGACCTGCCCGGCCTCGCAAGACGGAGCCGACTTTGCCGGTCTGGCCGCCTGCTTGGCGCCGCAACCTGCTGATATGAGAATGACACAAGCCGAGAGGGTCCGCACATAGCCAGCCACCAGGCCCCCGCACGAGCCCCATCCGGCGACCGCCGCTGACACCATGTCAGAGAGGTCCGGGAACTCTGAAGCCAGCGTACGGGGACTGCCGATCCGCGTCAACGCTTCAGAAACGCAGACCAAGACCCTGCTGGGGCTCGCGAAACGCGGAATCGGCTTGCCTGCGCCTGGTTGCGATGCTTCACTGCCGCACAGGCCATGCGCCGAACCTGGCTGACCCAGGCCATGGCGGCGCAGCACGTACGCCACAGAGGACAACGGCCCCAAACATGACGACCGACGCCTTCTCCACCCGCTTTGCCGCGGCAGACACCGCACTTGCCGCCAGCTGGTGGGGCGTGGACAGGCAGGGCCCAAGCCTCGCCGAGTTTCGTCGCGCCGCCGAGGTGGCCGGCGACCCGTTGCTGGCCGAAGCCGTCCACGCGCTCGACGAGCTGGGCATCGCGGACCTGATCCAGCTGCAGTTCGTTCGGCACGCCCGCAACTACCTCGACGTCTTCTACTACCCCGAGCCGCGCAAGGGTCCGGTGGTCACCGACGCCGCCGCCGCCACCGAGCGCTTGCGCTGGCCCGCCGGTGCCGCCCGCGACGGCGTCGCCCTCTACGTCGATGTGCCATTTTGCGAGTCGGTCTGCGCCTTCTGTACGACCGCCGGCAAGAATACGCACGGCGACCGCGCGCCCGTGCGGGCCTACCTCGAGCGCCTGCTACGCGAAGTGCGGCTGTTTGGCGGCCGCTTCGCCGACGGATTCCCACCGATCGCATGCTTGTACATCGGCGGCGGCACGGGTTCGTACCTCGAGCTCGACGAGATCGATGACCTGCTGGCAGGGCTGCGCGGTGAGCTTGGCCTGCCCAGCGGCATCCCGATGACCTTGGAGGGCAGCCCGAGCACCCTCGACGGCGACAAGGCGGCCGGGCTCCTGGCGCGGGGCTTCAGCGCCATCAGTTTTGGAGTCGAGTCGTTTGAGGACCACCTTCTGCGCGACTGTCGGCGGGCACACGACAGCGCCCTGGCGAAGGCGCGGGTCAGTGACGCGCTGGCCGCCGGCTTCGGTCACGTCAACATCGACCTGATCTTTGGCCTGCCGCACCAGACGCTCGCGGACTTCGCGCGCACCATGGCGACCGTCGGCGAGCTGCTGCCCGGCGCCGTCACGTTCTATTCGCTGCGGTTGCATCGCAAGACGGGATTTTGGCAGCGCGGCGACGAGAACTTCCCGGCCATCCTGCCGGTCTACTTGATGCAGGTGCTCGGTCGTCTCTATCTCGCCCGCCTCGGCTACGAGCGCTCCGAGAACAACCGCTACGTCCGCCGCCCCGAGTTCGCCCACGCCCAGAACAACTTCACGCGAGGCGGCGGCTTCAACCTGGGCCTGGGCACGCGTGCGCAGTCGCAGATCGACGGCGTCAGCTGGCGCAACAGCCACATCACCCGGGACTACCTGGCTGCGCTCGACTCCGGCCACCTGCCGCTAACCCACCTGACCGAGGTGAGCCCGGCGCAGACCCGCTTCAAGCACTTCTTGCTGCCGCTCAAGCTGCGCCAAGGCCTGAACTCAGCGACCTTCCGCGCCCGCTGTGGGCTCGAGGTCGAGGACGCGTTTGGTCCTATCATCGAAGAGCTGATCCACCACGGCCTGCTCCAGCGCACCGACGGCGGCTACGGACTCACCGAATCCGGCCTGCTCCTGGAGACGGAGACGCTGCGTTGGGTCGAGCAGACGATGCGCGCCCAGGTCTCCGCGGGGGCGGGCGAGAACGCCGCCACCACGTAGCGGCGGACTGACCGGTCAATCGTTCGTATCGGCTGCAGCGGCTCGAGCGGCCGTGGCGGCTGAATCGATTGCGTCGGATTGGGAGGCCCGGTGAGGGCCGAGCGACCACCGCTGGCGCGCCCACTAGA
>CALGHC010000415.1 GCA_937915965.1 uncultured Myxococcales bacterium | reverse complement strand
TTGAGCGCGCCCGATCACGATTGAGCGCGCCCGATCACGATTGAGCGCGCCCGATCACGATTGAGCGCGCCCGATACCATACCGCCGCGCGGGCGGCCGGCCGAACGCGCGCGAGCGCCCCGAATTGGAGGTCCCAGGTGAAGCTCAACTTGCTTCGTGCCGCATCCGCCTTCGCCCCGACCAGCTCCACGGCGAGGGCCCGTCATCTCCTCGTGATGGGTCTGTTCGCGTGGACCGTCTCGGGCTGTGGCGAGGTCGTCGTCGCGGGCGACCAGGACAGTGGCTCCGACTCCGCTGGCCTCGACGCGGTCGGCGGCGAAGATGCAGTGCTCAGCGACGCGCAGCCCGGTGTCGATTCCGTCTCGGATACAGCCAGCGGGGACGAATGCGTCACCGACTTTGACTGCGTCGACCGCGTCAAGGGCAAGACGCCCTGCAACACCCCGACCTGCGACAACGGCACCTGCACGCTGGTCAACAAGGCCGTCGGGACCGCCTGTGTCGACCCCAACCGCATCGTCGACGAGTGCCAGCAATCGACCTGCGACGACGCCGCCGCGTGTCTCGTCGCCGACCGATCCGACGGCACGCCCTGCGGGCTGGGCACCTGCGGCAAGAAATGCGCGACGGGCCAGTGTGTGGCCGCGACCGCAGACGACTACGACGACGGCAACCCGTGTACACAGGACTACTGCGAGCAAGGCCAGCAGGTGATCCACAAGCCAATCACCGACCTGACGCTGAGCTGCGACGACGAGAGCGCGTGCACCCAGGGCGACGTCTGCATCGAAGGCAGCTGCAAGGGCCAGACAACGCCGTGCTCGGACGGCTTCACCTGCACGCTCGACACCTGCGATGACCAGACCGGCTGCCAGCACACCGCCAACGACGCCGTCTGCGACGATGGCGATCCGTGCACCGAGGATGGTTGCTCCCTGTCGGCCGGCTGCGAAGCCACCGGATTCGTCGCCGATGCAGCCTGCGACGACGGCAACGACTGCACGGAGGGCGACACCTGCGACGCCGATGGGGCGTGCAGCGGGACCAGCACCTGCGCCTGCGACAAGGCCGAGGACTGCGACCAAGACAACCTCTGCCAGCCGATGATCTGCGCGGCTCAACTCTGCGTGATCGACGTCGACAAGGCGGTCGTCTGCGACGAGGAGTTCGACACCCAGTGCAGCAAGGGAGTCTGCGAGCCGAAGACCGGCGTCTGTGAGCCCACGCCGGTCAACCAGGGCAAGGAATGCGACGACGGCAACGCCTGCTCAAGCAGCTCGGCTTGCACGGACGGCGCGTGCATCGGCGCACCTGACCTCGATTGCGACGATAGCAACCCCTGCACGGACGACGCATGCTCGCCCGACGAGGGCTGCGTACTCGTGCCGACCGCGCAGGCCTGCGATGACGGTGACCCCTGCACGAGCGACGACGGCTGCGAAAACGGTGGCTGTGCCGGCGTGGGGCCCAACTGCACCGATGGCACGCCATGCACCTACGACACGTGTGACCCGTCATCGGGCGGATGCATCCACGAGGCGGACAACGAAGCTTGCGAGGACGAGAACCCGTGCACCACGGATACCTGCAAGGCCGAGGTCGGCTGCGACCACCAGGCCAACGACGCCGGCAAATGCGACGACGGCGACCCCTGCACGACGGACGTCTGCAAGGGCGGGGTGTGTGCCGTCGCCGGCTTCGTTTGCGACTGCCAGGCCGATAGCGACTGCGATGACAAGAACCCCTGCACGATCGACAGCTGCAGCGGTGGTTCGTGCAGCGCCAAGGCGGGCAACGAGGGCAAGGCCTGCGACACGGGCCAGAGCTGCGACCAGCCGGACTCGGGAGTCTGCAAGGCGGGCAGCTGCAGCGGCGGCAAGGCGAAGACCTGTAGCGAGGTGACCGACGGCTGCAACAGCGGCGCGTGCAACCCTTCGACCGGCAAATGCGAGAAGGTCGCCAAGTCAGACGGAACCGCTTGCGACGCCGACGGCAACGGCTGCACCGTGGGCGACATCTGCAACAAGGGTGGCTGCGTGGCGGGCGAAGCGCCCGACTGCAGCGAGGCCGGCAGCGCGTGCGCGGTGGGCGAGTGCAAGACCAGCGCCGATGGCGGCTACGACTGTGTCGCCAAGCCCATCAGCGCGGGCAAGGAGTGTGACGACGGCTCCTTCTGCACGGTCGGCGAGACCTGCGACGGCGGGGGAAACTGCGGGGGCGGCGTCGCCAAGACCTGCGCGGAGGTGGGCAACGCGTGCAACACCGGCGCATGCGACGAGGACGCCGACAGCTGCCAGCAGGTTGCCAAGCCAGAGACCGTGGTCTGCGACGACGGCCAGTTCTGTACGGTCGGCGACCACTGCAACGGCGACGGAAGCTGCATCGGCGGCGGCCCGCAGGACTGCCCAGGTTCGTACAAAGACTGCAAAGCCGGCGCCTGTGACGAAGACGGCGACAAATGCATCCAGACCAACGTCGTCGGCAACTACTGCGACGACGACAACGCGTGCACGCAGCTCGACGTCTGCAGTACGGGGGGCGTCTGCGTCGGCAGCGAGCCCAAAACCTGCCCCGGCGGCCTGTGTGCGGTGGGCGTCTGTGACCCGGCTGGTGGCGGCTGCGGCACCAAACCAGCGGCGGCAGGCAGCGCTTGCAACGACGGCAACGCGTGCACGAAGAGCGACAAGTGCGATGATGCAGGCGGGTGCAAGGGCAGCGACCCGATGACCTGCGCGGGCGACTCTTGCAACGACGGCGTGTGCAATCCGCTCTCGGGCGCGTGCGGCAAGCAACCGAAGAAGGATGGCGCGACTTGCGACGACGGCCAGGCGTGCACGAAGCCCGACGGCTGTGTCAGCGGCACCTGCAAAGGTGGCCCGTGGACCTGCTCGTGTCAGACGGACGCTGACTGCGACGACAGCAACCCGTGCACCGAGGACGGCTGCGCGGCGGTCGCCGGCACATACGCGTGCGTCAACAAGCCCAACGATGGCCAGAGCTGCAACGACGGGGTCGCCTGCACGGTCGAAGACGTCTGCTCCAATGGCGGCGTCTGCGCAGGCAAGCAGGTGGAATGCGACGACGGCAACGTCTGCACGTCCGACTACTGCACATCGGGCCCGGGCGCGCCGACCGGCTGCGAGAACAAGCCGCAGGCTGGCACTGAGTGCGACGACGGTCAGGCGTGCTTCATCGCCGACGCATGCGACGAGGAAGGCGCGTGCAAAGGCACACCGGTCGAGTGCAAGGACAGCAACCCGTGCACGGACGACGCCTGCGATCCGGGCACCGGCGGTTGCACGTTCAATGCGAACATCGGACCGTGCGACGACGGCGACAAATGTACCCCGGTGGACGCGTGCAGCGAGAAGGAGTGCTTGCCCGGCAAGCAGATGAGCTGCGACGACAAAAGCATCTGTACTGCGGACTCGTGCTCGGCGGGCATCTGCAAGCACAGCGCGGTCAACGAGGGCGCGACCTGCGGCGAGCTGACCGAAGCGTGCGCCTCGGGCGAGTGCGCATGCAGGCTGTACACGCTCAACGCGGGCAAGACCGGCAACGAGTACCTGTACGACGTCGCGGCCACCGTCGGCGGTGGCACCCTCGCTGTGGGTCGGCAATACGTCAGCGGCAAGGGCGACGAGGGCTGGCTGGTGTGGCGCAACGCGGGCGGTAAGGAGCTGTGGAACAAGACCGCTCCCTTGAGTACCAGCGGCGACTCACTGCGGGGCATCGTCGCGCTGAAGGACGGCAGCTTCTACGCATCTGGCTATGCCTACCTCGGCGCCGGTCTGCTCGCAGGCGGCTGGCTCCTGCACATCGACAAGGACGGCGGGACGCTGTGGCAGCGCATGTTGAACCTCGGCAGCGCCAACGACACCTTCGAGGACGTCGCAGAGGCTGCCAAGGGCGGGGCCATTGTCGTCGGCTCGGGCCGGCAGGACGGCAGCTACTACCGCGGCTGGGTGGTGCGCTACAACGAGAAGGGCGACAAACAGTGGGGTAAGGTCTACGGGTCGGCGAGCGATCATTCGTACTTCAACGCGGTGGCCAGCGCAGCGGACGGCACCCATTATGTGGTAGGCCGCACCAACGACACGCCTCTCTTCAACGGAACCGACGCCTGGATCGTTCGCTTGAACGACGACGGCACCGTCTATGGTGTGGGCAAGCTCGTGTGGTCGTACACCTTCGGCGGTTCGGGCACCGATACCTTCAACGGACTCGCGCTCTCCGGCGACAGCCACGTGTGGGTGGTCGGCAGCTCCTCGACGAAGTCGGCGGGCTTCGCGGATGGTTGGTTGTTGAAGCTCGACCAGAAGAGCGGCGACCTGGCGTGCGAAACCTGCGAGCAGCGCTTCGGCGGCTCCGGCGTCGACATCTACAACGACGTCGCTGTCGACGGCACTGGAGCCGTCGTTGTCGGCGCCAACGGGTCGGAGAAGGGCAACGCGCAGAGTTGGGTGAGCTACATCGGCTCGACGGGAAAGCCCTACTGGCACAAATACTTCGGCGACGAAAAGGTCGACTCGCTTGACAGTGTGACGGCCAGCGGCAACGGCGTGTTCGCCGCGGCCGGGTCGGGCTACATCATCGACGACCCGGGCTACGATGGGGTGTCGGCGCAGTTCTCGACGACCGGCGACTTCACCTGCAAGTTCTAGCCAGGGACGATTTCGCTAGTTCGACTAGGTGTCGACCGGACCGCCGGCGTCGTCATCCGTGGCGGCACCGATCCGCTTGATCAGCGGAGCCATCACCTCTTCAAAGTCCTCGGGCAGGTCGGCGAGCGTGACCTGGCCGACTGCCTCGCGCACGGCGACGTACTGGCGGTAGTAGCGGGTGCAGTGGGAACACATCATCAGGTGAAAGCGAAAACGGAGAAGCTCAACGGCACCGACCTCGCGGTCGATCACGGCGTCGATGCCCTCAAGTGTGGAACGGCAGCTCCGCATCGCCATGGTCAGCCCTCCATCAGGGGCGCGACGGCGTCGCGAAGGGCGCGACGGGCACGGTGAAGGGAGACGCGCAGATTGGCCGGGGAGATGCCGAGCACGTCGCAGATCTCGTCACTCGACAGGCCGTGCACTTCTCGCATCAGCAGCACCTCGCGGTGGGTGTGCGGCAGGTCGTCGAGGTGGCGTTCAACCGCTTCGATGACGCGGCGCGCGTCGATTCGAGCGTCCGTCGATCCTGCCCACGATGGCGGCGGCGCAGCCCAGTGGCCGTCGCTGCTGAAGCGTTCTTCCCAGCTGGTCTCGTCGCCCGCCGCCGGCACGACATAACGACGGGTGCGGCGAAGCTCGTCGATCGCCTTGTTGTGCACAGCGCGGTACAGCCAGCTCTTCAGCGAGCAGCGCCCCTCGAAGC
>CALGHC010000414.1 GCA_937915965.1 uncultured Myxococcales bacterium | reverse complement strand
CCCGCGTTGGCGAGGGTCTCGGCGGTCGGCCCCTCGTAGTGGTCGACGAGCTTGGCCAGCCGGTCGAGGGCGGTCTCGGCGAGACCGAGCACCTTGCCGACGTCGCGGATCGCCGAGCGCGGCCGGTAGCGGATGACGTTGGCGACCATCGCGGCGTGGTCGCGGCCGTACTTGGTGTAGACGTGCTGGATGACCTCCTCGCGGCGCTGGTGGGCGATGTCGAGGTCGATATCAGGGGGCTCGGCGCGCTCACGCGACAGGAAACGCTCAAAGAGCAGGCCCATGCGCACCGGATCGACGGCGGTGATGCCCAGGCAAAAACAGACGGCCGAGTTGGCCGCCGAGCCGCGACCCTGGCAGAGGATCCCCTCCTGGCGGCAGAATCGGACGATCTCGTGCATCGTCAGGAAATAGCCCGGGTAATCGAGCTCGTTGATGATCGCCAGCTCGCGGCACAGCTGCGCGTTGACGTCGTCGTCGATGCCCTCGGGGTAACGGCCTTCGGCGCCGGCGAAGGTCAGGGCGCGCAAGTGCTCGGCCGAGCTGCGGCCGTCGGGCAGGCGCTCGGAGGGGTAGCGGTAGCGCAGGTCGTCGAGGCTGAAGGTGCAGCGCTCGGCGACGGCGAGGCTGCGGGCGATGGCTGCCGGGTCATCCTCAAAGAGCTGCCCAAAGGCGAACGGTGTCTTCAGCCCGTGCTCCGCGTTCGGTCGGGTCAAGCGCCCCGCCTCGTGCACCCGCACGCCGTGGCGGATACAGGTGAGAACGTCCTGAAGGGGCCGGCGCGAAGCGTGGTGGTAGAGGACCTCGTTCCCCGCAACGACGGGCAAGCCAAAACGCGCCGCCTGCGCCCGCAGCACCCGCTCGCCCTCGCGATCAGTAGCAAGACGGTGGCGCAAATTGAGCGCAAAGAGCCGCTCACCAAAAGCATCTCGAAGCAGCGAAAGAGCAGCCCCGGCTCCGCCGTCCTCGCTCGCCCCGTCCCTCCCAACCCAAAAACCCACAAGCCCGCCAGAGTCCTTGCAAACATCCTCCCAACCCACCAACGACCGTCCCTTCTCGCAGCGGCGCCTGCCGACGGTGATCAGGTGGCAGAGGTTGGCGTAGCCATCCCGGTCCTCGGCGAGCAGGGTGATGCGGCGGCCGTCGTCGACATGGATCTCAGCGCCGGCGATCAGGTGGACGCCGAGCTCGCGCGCCTTCATGTGTGCGCGCACCAGACCGTAGACACCGTCGCGATCAGTGAGGGCGACATGAGTCAGGCCGAGGCGATGGGCCTCTTCGACCAGCTCCTCGGGGTCCGACGCGCCTTCGAGGAACGAGCCATTCGACTTCAGCAGCAATGGCGCGTACGGCGACGTCATGGTCTGCCTCCTGATCTCCGATAACAGACATTTGTCTGTTATGGAACAGTCAAGGCACCGATTGCAGCGACACAGTGGCCGCGCTCAGAACGCAGGAGCCGTTCCCCGTGCCCCCCGAACGCCTGCGAAGCCACCACGGGGGCAAGCCGAAGAAGAAAGATCGCCCTGCTGCGCAAGCCTTGAACGAGGTCGGCCGCGGCTATCAGCGTGCCAGGCCAAAGCCGCGCGCGAGGATCTCGGCGGTGAAGGACGCGCGCAGGTAGAAGCCGCGCGGATGGACGCGGGTGAGGTGCCCGTCGACGCCGACACCAGGGTCGAGCTGCCGGGCGTTGCGGCCCTTCGGTCGGATCTGCAGGCACGCGCCATGGCGGCCAGTGATCTCGTCGACCCGGCCGACCATCACCAGCTCCATCAGGTCCTGCCAGTCGGCGCGCAGGCGGGCCTCCTGGTCGGCATCGGGGCGCCACAGCAACGGCGAACCCAGCCGGCGCTCGCTCAACGGGGCGGTGGCGGCGTCCTGGACCGGCATCCACAGCACACACGCGAGCTTGGCGTAGACCGCGCTGGTTCGCCACGTGTCGTGCCCGGCGTTGACGAGAGGCACGCGGGTCACCCAGGTCGACTCGGTTGGCTGACCGTCGGCGCGCACCGGGATGGTCTTGAGTTCGACGCCAAGCGCGGCGAAATCCGGCTCCGGCCGGCTGCCGGCAGGCGCACCCAGGCCGGTCTCGACCAGCTCGCCGATCCAGCCTTTTGCGGCATGGGGGCGCGGCGGCAGCGCGACGTCGAGCCACTGCGCCAGATCGCCGAGGCAGTGTCCCGACAGGCCGACAGCACGACGCAGCAGCTCGTCGACATCGTGCGGCAGGGCGGTGGGTCGGCTCGGTCGGTTCACGTCAGTTGGTCTCGTGGATCGGAGGCGGGCTGCCGGTGTGGTCGGTACGCCGCTCGGTCCTCCGGTCAGTACGCGTACTCGACCTCGTAGCCGCCCTTGCAGTCGGTCGTCATGGTCACCGTGTCGTCGCCGACACCGAGGTCGGTCTTCCAGATCTCTGTCTTTGCTGCGTTCAACTGGTCCATCACGACCTCGGCCGGGTGGCCGTAGGCGTTCTCGAAGCCTGCGCTGATGATCGCGGTCTCGGCCGTGACCGCGTCCAGGAAGGCCTGCGAGCTGGCCGACGCGGCGCCGTGGTGCGACACCTTCAACACGTCGATGTCGCCAAGCTGGTCGGCGGCGATCATCTCGGCCTCGCCGTCGATCTCGACGTCGCCGGTGAACATGACGATCGCGCCGGGGCAGCCGGTGCGCACGACCAGCGAGTCGTTGTTGGAGTGACCGCTGAGCGCCAACGGGTGCAGCACCTCGAGGATCAGGCTGCCCAGCTTCACGGCGTCGCCGCGCCGGGCGATGACGATCTCGGCGCCTTCGTCCTCGGCAGCGGCGAGGAAGTCGCTGAAGACCTGCGTGTCCTTCTCGGCACCGTTCCAATACACCCGCGCCACCTCATAGCCCTCGAGGGCCGCGGTCAGGCCGTTGATGTGGTCGGCGTCCGCGTGGGTGGCGAGGATCGCGTCGACCCGCTCGATGCCCGCGGCGTGCAGTCGCGCCGTCAGGTTCGCCTGCTTGCGCCCGCCATCGATGAGCATCGTCTCGCCCGTGTCGCTGATGAGAACGACGGCGTCACCCTGGCCGACGTCGAGAAAGAGGATCCGGAAACCGCCCTCCGGCGCGCTGTGGAGTCCCAGCGGCGGCGGGCCGGCGTCTGCCGTCTCGACCGCGCCGCTGCCGTCACCGGCTTCGCTGCCGTCACCGCCCTTGCTGTCCGTGCTGTCGCCGTCGTCCGCGCTGTCGCCCTTCCCCATGTCGCTGCAGCTGCCGAACGCCAGGCCGACGATCAGCGCCATCAGCCAGCCGCCGAGCGAACCAGCGCGCCCGCGCCGGATCGTCAGTGCGGCGGATCGGTGTGGGTTGGCGCTCACCGTGAAGACCTCCGTGTGCATCGGCGTCCGTGTCGTGGGGCGATCGGGGTTACCGAAGCGCAGCGACACGCTACGCGCTTCGACGGCGCGTGCAAGCACCTTGGCGTTTCCGGCCGTTTGCACCCCCCCAGAGGGCGCGTTACGCTCGGGCCGCCGAAGCTGGCCGACGTCGTCCGACGTCGCCTGGGGTCACCCGATAGATCGCCCAGAGCGGCGGGTGGACGTGGTTGCCGGAGCACCGATGCGGGTCTGTCCCGAATGTGGCATCGAGACGCCTCACCAACGCTGCCCGACCGACGGGCGGGTGACGCTCGATGCTGCCGTTCTCGCCGAGCGCGACCCCTGGATCGACCGCAAGATCGCCGACAAGTACGTCATAGAGGTGCGGATCGGTCGCGGCGGCATGGGTTCCGTGTACCGGGCCCGCCATTGCGACACCGATGGACTGGTCGCCGTCAAGGTGATGAACGCGGCCGGCCTGAATGACGCCCAGGCGGTCCGGCGTTTCCACCTCGAAGCCCAGAACTCCGCCGGGCTGCGCCACGCCAACACAATCCATGTGCACGACTTCGGTGTCGAGGACGGCTGCCCGTACCTGGTCATGGAGTACCTCAGCGGCCGGCCGCTCAGCCAGGTTCTCATCGACGACGGGCCGCTCGACTGGCGCCGCGCGGTGCATATCGTCGCCCAGGTCCTCAAGTCGCTGTGGGAAGCCCACGAACACCCACGGCGCATCGTTCATCGCGACATCAAGAGCCACAACATCTTCGTGCTCGATCACGCCGGCCAGAACGACTTCGTCAAGGTCCTCGACTTCGGCATCTCTCGGGCCCTGGAATCCTCCGGCGCCGACACACGCGGACCGATCGGCACGCCCTGGTACATGGCGCCCGAACAGTGGCGGGGCGGCGAGATCGACGCCCGCGCTGATCTGTATAGCGTTGGCTGCTTGCTGTACGAGCTGCTCTCTGGCCGGCCGCCTTTCGTCGTATCGGCCAGCGCGGGAGCGACCGAACGGATGGCGGCGCTGGCGCAAAAGCACCTCAACGAGGAGCCCGAACCCCTTCGTGGCTACGTCGCAGACGATGTACCCGAAGGGCTGACGGAGCTGGTCCACAGGTTGCTGGCCAAGGACCGCGAGGAGCGCCCGGCGAGCGCTCGGGCGGTGGTCGAGGCGCTCGGTCAGCTCAGCGGCGACGCCTCCGTCTTCCAGCCTCCCCGGTCCATGTCGGGGACGCACGTGGTCGTCGAGGTCGCAGGCGTCGGGTCGGCAGCCGACGACGCGACCCATGCCGACGGCGACCGGGCGACGCCCCAGACA
>CALGHC010000413.1 GCA_937915965.1 uncultured Myxococcales bacterium | reverse complement strand
GGTCGACTAGTCTGCGTCCTCATTGGCGATGTGATCGGTGTATTCGTCGGGGTGAAGCATATCGGCGAGCTCGGCGCGCGGATCCGACTCGGGTCGGATCCGCACCATCCATCCGGCCTCGTACGGCGCGCCGTTGATCATCTCGGGGCTGTCTTCGAGCGCGGCGTTGATCTCGACAATCGTGCCGGTGACCGGCGCGCAGATGTCGCTCACCGACTTGGTCGACTCGACCTGGCCGAACGCCTCACCCTTCACGACCTCGGCATCGATCGCGGGCAGCTCGACGTAGACGACATCGCCAAGCTGCTGCGAGGCGAAATCGGTCACGCCGACGACCACGGTGCCGTCGTCGTCGAGCCGCGCCCACTCGTGCTCTTCAGTGTACAGCAACTCTGTGGGGACGTTCATTGCTTCTCCTGGGCAGGGCCATCATCGCGGGTGCATCCATCGCGCCCGCGAGGGGCACTACGACCTCGTTACGAACGGCATACGCACTACCTTGGCGCGCCGCGGCCGTCCATGAATCTCGACATCGACCTCGCTGGCCGTCGCCGCCACGCTGGCGTCGATCAGGGCCATGGCGATCGACTTCTCGCCCGTTGGCGAACGGGTTCCACTGGTGACAGCGCCGATGACGGCGCCGTCGCTGAGGATCGGGTAGCCGTCGCGGGCGATGCCGCGGTCGACCATCTCGAGGCCGACCAGCTTGCGGCGCGGGCCCGCCTGTTTCACTGCTGCGAGCGCTTCGCGGCCGACGAAATCGCCCTTGGCCAGTTTGATCACCCAGCCCAGGCCGGCCTCGTAGCCGTTGATGTCGTCGCGCAGCTCGTGGCCGTACAGGGCGAAGCCCATCTCGAGCCGCAGCGTGTCGCGGGCTCCGAGACCGACCGGCACCAAGCCGACATCCCTGCCGGCGTCGCTCAGCGCACGCCACAGGTCGACCGCGATCTCAGGCGGGGTGTAGATCTCAAAGCCGCGCTCGCCGGTGTAGCCGGTGGTCGCAACGAGCAGGTCGGCGCCGCGAAAGTTGTGCACACGGATGTAGTTTCGGGCCAGATCGAGCGCCTCGCCCGGCGCGACGTCGGCGAGGATGGCGCGGGCGGCCGGTCCTTGCAGCGCTAGCATGGCGAAGTCGTCGGAGCGGTCGGTGAAGCAGTCAGCCTCGCGGGCATGGCGCCGCATGTGGTCGAAGTCCTTGGCGCGGTTGGCGGCGTTGACCACGACCAGGAATCGCTCCTCGCCAAGGCGATAGACGTAGAGGTCGTCGACGGTGCCGCCATCCTCGTGGCAGAGCAGCGAGTAGGCGGCTTGACCCACTGCGATCTGGCCGACGCGGTTGGTCAAGAGGCGGTCGAGCTCCTCGACTGCGTGCGGTCCCTCGACGAGGATCTCGCCCATGTGGCTGACGTCGAAGAGTCCGGCGGCGCGGCGGGTAGCGTGGTGCTCGGCGAGGAGCCCGTGGCCCGCGTATTGAATGGGCATCTGCCAGCCGGCGAAGTCGACCATCTGGCCGCCCGCCTCGACGTGGGCGTCGTGCAGAGGGGTCCGACACAGATTGTGGGAAGACGTCGCGCTCATGGGCGCCTGTCTAGGGTCGAGTGGCGCGGAAAGTCAAGGGGGCACTGCGCAAGCCTGCAGCTTCACCCCGGCGGCGCGCGCACGCGTCGACGGTATTGCGCAGCAGCATCGCCCGGGTCATGGGCCCGACTCCGCCGGGCACCGGCGAGATCGCGGCGGCGATGCCCAGGGCGCTGGCGAAGTCGACGTCTCCGCTCAGCGATCCGTCAGCGTTGCGGGTGATACCGACATCGATGACCACCGCGCCCGACTTCAACCAGCTGCCGTGGATGAGGTGTCTCGCGCCGGTCGCCACGACCAGGAGCTCGGCGCGCTCGACGTGGTGGCGTAGGTCGCGTGAGAGGTGGTGGCAGACCGTCACCGAGGCGTCGGCGTCGAGCAGCAGCAGAGCCATCGGCGTTCCGACGATGCGGGAGCGACCGATGACCACGGCGTCGCGACCGGCGAGGGGGAAACCGCCCATCGCGCGGTCGACCTCGGCGAGCATTCGCATCACGCCACCCGGGGTGCATGCGACGAGCCCCGGCTCGCCCGAGACCAGACAGCCGAGGTTGGGGGCGCCGAACCCGTCGACGTCTTTGTCGGAGCGCACCCGGCTGACCACGTCGAGGGTCGGGATGTGGGCCGGCAGCGGCAACTGAACCAGCACGCCGTCGACACCGTCGTCGCGGTTGAGCGCGTCGATGTGGTCGAGCAGCACGCGCGCAGGGGTGTCGGCTGGCATGCGGGTGACGGTGGAACGGATGCCGACCTCTTCGCAGTCGCGGATCTTGCCGCGCACGTAGATCTGCGAGGCTGGGTCGTCGCCGACGAGCGTGACGCTCAGGCCCGGGGTGATGCCGGCGGCGACGAGCCTGGCGACGTCGGCAGCGACTTCGCGGCGCACCGCGCGAGCGATGGCGCGGCCGTCGATGACCCACGTGTCGCGGGCAACGATGGACTTGGCGTCTCTTTGGCTTGGCTGGAGTGCGTCGCGTGACTGCATGGGTTGCCTCCCCTTCTCGTTCGGCGCCGCGGCATCGCTACGAGCGGAGAGTCTGAATGGTCGACCTCGTTGTCAACCACCGGCGAGTCCGCTATCCAGGCCTGCCGCGCCGTCGCGCCGACCGCCACTGGAGGCATCTCGCCGATGAACCACGAAGAACCGCAGCTGCCCGCCGCCACCCTCGATCACCTCCGCGCTCACCACGGCGACTTTGAAGCGTTTCGCGACGTCATGACCGCGACCGCTCCGGGTCGCTTTGGTCCGTTGTGGTGGGGTGTGTGGGACCAGTATGTGTCGCCGGAGCTTCCCGGTCGGCCGGTCGTTGTCGACCTCGGCTGTGGCCCCGGCGGTCTTTTTGTGCCGCTGTTGGCGCACCGAGCCGACGTGCGCATCGTCGGGGTCGAGGTCCAGCCCGCGATGCTGACCACTGCGCGCCAGCTTGCGGCTGACCTGGGCGACCGCGCTGAGGTGCGCATCGTCGAAGCGGATCTCAACGGCCCGTTGCCGCTGGCGGACGCAAGCGCCGACGCGGTCACCGCCGTAATGGTGCTGCACGAGATGCCTTTCCCGGTGACCCTGATCGCTGAGGCCTACCGACTGCTGCGGCCGGGCGGCGCGATGGTCATCTATGACTGGTGTCGGCAGGACCTGCGCGACTACATCGGTGACAAGCAGATCGATCCTGGCGTGATCCAGCACTTTCGCGAGCATTGCCTGTACGCCGCCGGTGACCTGGCGTTTCTCGCCGAGCGCGCGGGCTTCGTTGTGCTGGAAGTGATCGGCCGACGCGGCGGGGACTACTGCATGGTCGCTTTGCGCAAGCCGGGCGGGTAGGCGGGCGTGTAGGCCGGCAGGCGAGGAGGCGAGGTGGCGAGGTGGCGAGGTGGCGAGGTGGCGAGGTGCCAGCCAAGTCGTCGGAGTCCGCACACACCGCCACGCACCGGCCTGCCCAACTTTTCGCGTCCCGGTTTCGCCGCTTCGTCCGATTACTCCTCAGGAGGGGACCCATCATCACCCGCCCCTCCGGGAGCAGATCACATGCGCGATATCCGCTTCGTCGCCCCCGGAACCGTCTACGAAATCACTGACCGGACCAACGCCGGCGAGTTTCTGTTTGAACCCTCGGCCGATCTTGCCGACATCATCAAGGGTTGCATCGGCAGGGCCCTGGCCCGACATCCAGTGCAACTCATCGCCTTCGTATTCCTTTCGAATCACTACCATATGCTGATCTCGGCCGACGACGCGCGGCAACTCGCAGAGTTCCTGGGCTTCGTCAACGGCAACATCGCCCGCGAGGTCAACCGCTATCACGACCGCACTGGCCACGTCTGGGGCAGGCGATTCCGGGCGATCCCCGTCAGCGACGAAGAGACCGCCCAGGTCGGCCGGCTGCGCTATCTCCTCGCGCACGGCGTCAAGGAGGGGATCGTGCGACGGGTTCGGGATTGGACCGGCGCGTCTTCGGCGCGGGCGCTGCTCGGCGAAGACGAGTTGGCTGGCACCTGGTACGACCGAGCCGCGGCCTACGCGGCAGGGAGGCGCAAGACCAACGCACACGAACCGGGTGCGTTCGCGATGCGCTACGCGATCGAGCTCGCCCCATTGCCCTGCTGGCAGCACCTGTCGGCCGATCAGTATCGAGCCCGCGTCGCGGCCCTGGTTGCCGACATTGACAGTGACGGCGCCGAGGCCACCCGCCGCGACGCCACGCACGACTTGGCGCACACCGAGGCGGCGCGGCTCCAGGTCGACGGGGACGCCCCGCCAGACCGCTCAGACCGTCACGGTGACGCCCCCGAGCGTCCCAAGCACAGCAAACGCAGCCCGGCGCCGCGCGCCCATGCGGCCAGCAAGGAGGTGCGTGAGCAGATGTGCGAGGCGCTGCGCGAGCTCCGTCAAGCCTACGCGGAAGCATCGCGCCGCTTCCGTTCCGGCGAGTACGACGTGGCGTTTCCGGCCGGGACGTTCAAGCCGGGCGGCGGGTTCGTTGCAGTCGCCGCCTAGGTCGGATCGGTGCCCCGCTGTCCGCGGCGGCGTCGGGAAGGCCAGAGAATCGCAGTCGAGCAGACCCTTGGGGTGGCCCAGTATGGACGGGTGCACTTTGCGTAGGCTCTTGGTGCGGAAGTATCGCGGCGACGCCGACACTGTCTGCCCGGCTGGCGGCTGTTCCCTCTTCGAAAGGCGGAAGCCGCGTCATCGCGGCCCGGCTGCGCCGGGTTTGAGGTCGGCCAGCGAACGTCCGGACGTCAAGCCTCCAACGACTCGGCTGGCACCTCGTTCGGCGCCTCCTCGTTCGGCGCCTGTTTGTCGCGCACGGACTGCTTCACGACAAAGTACTTCGCCGGGATGCGCCCATAGGCCCACATCAGGCAACCCAGCGCGACGATGAGCAGCACGCCCTGAAACACCAGGCTCTCAGACATCGTCCGCGTCTTGGTCACCCAGCCGATCACCGGCGCCGTGACGCCGAAGAAGAGCCGGGCGCCCAGCGAACCGAGGGAAAGCACAGTCGCCCGTTTGTCGGCGTGGGTGTATCGCAGGACGCGGTCCTGGATAATCGGTCGCGACAGCCCACGCACCGCCTGGTGACCCAGGACAAAGAGGATAGCGGCTGGTGAGATCAATAGCGCCATGCCAAAGAGAGGCACGACCTGAAGCACGGCGAGCGCGACGAGGGTGCCTGTGCGGCCGAAGCGCTCGTCGAGGCGGTGGGCGTAGCGGCTCGCCAGCGCTGCGAAGAGGTTGTAGCCCGCGAAGACCAACCCGAACGCCATGACCGGCAACCCGACCTCGCGCATGTACGGCTGGTACATCCACAGCAACCAGGTGGCGCTGCCGCCCAGGACGGCCAGGAAAGCTATGTGCCAACGTACCAGCTGGTGCCTGCGGACGAAGCGAACCGAGCCGCCAATCAGCTTGCCGTACGCGCGCAGCGACTCTGCGAGGCTCGATGGGCGCTTGTTGCCACTGCCCGCCCCTGCCTGTGTGCCCGCCTCGACGAAACCCAGCGCGATGACCAGGGCGAGAGCAGGGCCGATCGCGGACAGCCACAGCGTGGCGCGAAACGACCAGGCACCCACAAGGCCGCCGATGGCCGTGAAGATAGCGATCGAGACCATCTGCTGGCTACGCGCGCTGCCCTCGACGCGGCGAAAATCCTCCTCGCGCCCCAGCGACGCCAGGGTGTCGTAGAGCAGCGCCGAGTCGGCGCCTGACAGCAACGAAACGCCCACTGCGAGCACGATCTCGGCGAGAAGGAAGGAGACGAAGCCCACCCCTACGGCATAGACGAACATGCCCGCCGAGAGCAGGGCCGCGGCGCCAATGAGGCTGGTGCGTTTGCCGAGCCGGTCAGCGACCATGCCGGTGGGCACCTCGAGAAGTACAACCGCGACGGCGTACAGGCCCTGCAGGATGTAGACGTCAAACGGATCGAGGCCGTTCTCCTCCCAAAACAGCACGACGATGGGCACGAAGAGGAACGCGACGACCAGGACCTGGTAGGCTTGGTAGCGCCACAGATTGCCGCTCAGGTCCCGGCCGGTCATCGAGTCTCTCTCTGCGGCGCAACACACCTGCTTCGGTCTGCTCGCGCCTCGCCGGCCGCCGCAGAGGCAGCGAGTGACGGTCGCAGTGGTGCCTTGTCGGTCAGAGATTCTGCCCGGCCCCGGTCACATCGGCCAGGGGCAGTTTCCAACGACTCGGCGGCACCTCGTTCGCGGCCTCGCCACGATGGCCTCCGGTCGGAGAGTGTCCAACGACTCGGCCGGAACCTCGTTCGCCTCGCTCGCCTCGTTCGGCGCGCGATCCTGTTTCCGCCTTCCCATTCGTCCGCCAAACCAGCAAACTCCGCGACCGTCGGTGGCTTGCAGCCGACAAATCGCCGCCACGATCGGCGCAATCAGCCACCCAGCTGCAACGGGAATCCACGATGACAGAGATCAATTCGGGCTCGCCACCGGGCGTTGCCCGCTCGCCACAGACAAGCGTTTGCTCGCCTTCGGCCGCTTTTCGTGCGCCCCTGATTCAGGGCGATGCTGCG
>CALGHC010000412.1 GCA_937915965.1 uncultured Myxococcales bacterium | reverse complement strand
CACACGGCGCGGGCGTCACATTGCCCCTGACCGACTCTCCGGACCGACTCTCCGGACCGACTCTCCGGACCGACTCTGCGGACCGACTCGATTCGCGCAAGACGCAACTCCGTCTCCAACAGCTCCTTCTCCAGCAGCTCCGTTTCCAACAGCTCCGCTTCTCGTCGGACGGCGTCGATGGGCGCGGCTAGGGTGCCGCGGGCTTGGCTTCGACCTGCGCGACCATGACCTTGGGATCCGTCGTCGGCAGCCGGCACGAACCATGGATGCAGACGTACGCGGTCACCTTGCCGCCGCGGGCGACCTTGCCCTCGGCGATCGGCGCCAGCGCGGCGAGCGCCGCCAAGCCGGCACCTTCCTCGGCCCGCAGCAGCACCCGATGCGGCAGGAAGCGACCACGCAGCGCCGCGAGGAAGGGCGCAAAGGCGCCTTCGTCGCTTCCGGCGGGCCGCACCAGGACAACCTCGCGCATCGGCGCGTGCACGGCCTCGACCGCGACGAGCATGTCGGTCAAGGCCATCGGCGCCTTCGTGAGGCGCTGACCGAAGCCGCGCAGCGTCGACTCGGCGGCCTCGGACCAGCGCGGGTCGCCGGTCATGGCGGCAATGCGGACCAGGTTGAGGGCGGCCACCGAGTTGCCGCTGGGCTCAGCGCCATCGTAGTCCGGGCGCTCCCGGGCGATGAGCGCCTCGTTGTCGCTGGCGGTCGCGAAGTAGCCGCCGTGCTGGCCGTCTGCGAACAGGCGATCCTGGTCGCGCTGCAGCTGCAGCGCGGCCCCCAGCCAGAAGGGATCGCCGGTGGTCTCGAGCACGTCGAGGAAGCCCTGGATGAGGAATGCGTAGTCGTCGAGGAAGCCGTTAATCCGGGCCTTGCCGCCGTGCCAGACGCGCAACAGGCGGCCGCCGCTGCGCATTCGATCGAGCACGAAGCGACCGGCGCGGACAGCCGCGGCGGTGTAGCGCGGTTCGTCGAGCACAAAGCCTGCACGGGCAAGCGCCGAGATCGCCAGACCGTTCCACGAAGCCAGGATCTTGTCGTCCATCAAGGGCGGCACCCGGCGGTCGCGCACCACGCGCAGGCGGTCGAAGTCCGCGCGCAGGCGCGCCGCTGTGGACGTGACGCTGGCCCCTTCGGCCTCGGCGACCTCGGCGAGCCGCCGTGAGCGATAGAGGATGTTGCGGCCCTCGAAGTTGCCGGTGGCGACCGCCCCCGTCACCGAGGCGACGAACTGCCCTTCTTTGGCGCCGAGCACCTCTTCGAGCTCTTGGACGGTCCACAGAAAGTAGAGCCCCTCGCGTCCCTCGCTGTCGGCGTCGGTGGCCGAGCGCATCGCGCCTTCGTCGCCGCGCAGCTCGCGCAGGACGTAGTCGAGGGTCTCGCGGATGACCCGTCGCACCTCGGCGTCGTCAGTGGCCTGCAGGACGTCGAGACCGGCAAAAGTGATCAGCGCCTGATCGTAGAGCATCTTCTCGAAATGCGGCGCGAACCAACGCTCGTCGGTGCTGTAGCGATGAAAGCCGCCGCCGACCTGGTCGTACATGCCGCCTGCCGCCATCTTCGCGAAGGTCTCTGCCGCCATGGTTTTGGAAGCGACGTCGCCAGTGCGCAGGTGGTGGCGCAGCAACAACGAGATGGGCATCTGCGACGGGAACTTCGGCGCGCGCCGCAAGCCGCCGTGGGCGCGGTCGTATTGACCGCCGACCACCGCCGCCACGGCATCGGTCGCGGTCGTCGCGGCGAGCTGGCCCGCGCGACCAGCCGCCAGGCTGGACCGGACGGCCGCGACCAGCCGCCCGCCCTGGTCGGCGATGCCCGATGGGTCCTCTGCGTATTGTTCGGCCATCTTCTGCAACAGGACGCCAAAGCCCTGTTGACGACCGCGCGTCACCGGCGGGAAGTAGGTGCCGCCAAAGTACGGCACGCCATGAACCGCGCCGCTTGTCGCCAAGCCCGGCGCGATCCACACGCTCATCGGCCAGCCACCGCTGCCGGTCAGGCGCTGCACCGCGGCCATGTAGACGGCGTCGACGTCGGGTCGCTCCTCACGGTCGACCTTGATGGGAATGTACAGGGAGTTCAGTGTGTAGGCGGTGGCCGGGTCCTCAAAGCTCTCGGCCTCCATGACGTGGCACCAGTGGCAGGTGGCGTAGCCGACTGACAAGAAGATGGGACGCCCCAAGGCGCGCGCCTCCGCGAACGCCTCGGGTCCCCACGGCCGCCAGTCGACCGGGTTGTGGGCGTGCTGGCGGAGGTAGGGGCTGGTCTCGAGGATCAAGCGATTGGTGTAGTTGGGCCGCGCCCCGGCCGGCGCGTACGGGCTCTCGTCGTGGCCGGCGGCCGGCTTGTGGTCCCGACCATCGTAGTGACGCGTACGCGGCGCAAAATCCTTGGGCAGGGCGGCGAGGGCCTGATCGATGCGCGCCTGCACCTCCACCGGCCACGGCACCGAGCCAGGATGAACGACAGACGCAGTGCCGGCTGCGCGCGCAGCCGCTGAAGCTTGACCCCCTCGTAAAAACCTCCCCATCCGCGCACCACACCTGCACTTTCTTCG
>CALGHC010000411.1 GCA_937915965.1 uncultured Myxococcales bacterium | reverse complement strand
CTGCCAGGGCTACGCGCTTGGAACCTCGCCGGTGGTCTTCGCCGATCGGGTTGGCGACAGCCAACAGTGGCAGTACGCCAACGAAAAGAACCCCGGCGTCCAGGTCGGGTTCCCCTACGCGACGACGGCCAGCTGCGCCTTCTGTGGCCGATGGCTGGATCTTCGTGTGGCTGTTCGCGATTCTGCAAGTGGCGCCTGGGGCGAGGCGAGGCGTACGTTGCGGCTCTACGACGGGATCAGCACACCATGAGCGGCCACATGGGCATCGGCATGGACATCGGCATGGACGCCGGCATGAACGCCGGCACGGACGTCGGCAGAGGCGTCGGCAGAGGCGTCGACGCGGACGTCGGCGCAAACGTCGGCGGAGACGCCAGCGTGTTCATACGGCGAATGCGCCCGATAGCGCCTCGGCGCCGGTGCGGCTCCCGCGCGGTGCTTTTGCTCCTCGCCTCGGCCGGGCTGTTGGCGGCGTGCAGCGACGACGTCGATCCGGCCGCCGATGCCGCCACAGACGCCGCCGCCGAACCATCCGCCGATGCGGTCACGGCAGGCGACGGCACCGGGACCGAACCCTACTGCCCGCATCGCACAGCCGGCGCCGCCCTCTTCGACGGCATGACGTTCGCAGAGATCTGCGCCGCACCAGACCCTGGCCTGTGCCGCCTTGAGGCGCCCGGCCCCGCCACCCCCGGCGTGACGCCTGTGGCCCAACCCGACGCGAGCTGCTGCGCCGACTGGCCCGTGGCCTTCATGGTCGGCGCGGACCTGCCTCCGCAGAGCCTCGGTCTTGAGATCGGCGCGGTCGATCCCGACGGCCACTTCGTCCCCTATGTCGACGGCGGCTGGTTGCCGCTGGTGCGGGGGGTCCAGGGCGGTTTTCACGTCTACGTCGGCGCGCGTATCGATGTCCCCGGGAGCCAGGGAACCACGCTCAAACTGCAAGCAGGCTCGGTCGGGCTGATCGACTGCGCCGAGGATGCATACGGTGTCGCGCCGGTCGTCTACGCCAAGCCCGACATCGACGAGCCGAAGAAGTGGGTACTGGGGAGCGCCACCAAGCCGGGTCTCTATCTGATCTTCCCAGGCAAGTCGCCGGTGATGTGTGGCTACTGCGGCCGATGGCTGGACATACGTCTGGCGGTCAAGGACCTGGCAAGCGGTGGCTGGGCATACGTGCGGCGACAGATGCGATTGTATGATCCATGTGCCTGTGAATACACCAATTGGCCGCTGGAGAAGTGCGAATGCAACTTGATCGCCGCCGCACCATGAGCGACTCCGGGGACCACGTGCACGTCGATGCGGACGTCGATGCGGACGGCGATGCGGGCGTTCGGGTCGACGTCGAAGTCGGCCTCGAAGCGCGGGTCGACGTGCGCGAGCTTGAGATCGGCGACGTACCTGCGTCGGCGGCGTGGCGGCATGTGGTCGAGTTGTACACTGCGGCGTTCCCAGCAGAGGAGCTCGAGCCGGTCGAGCGTCTCGTCGCCCTGCACCGCCGCGGGGACTACACGACCCATGTGGCGACGGACGTCGCGGGCGATGTCGTCGGCTTCGCCACGGTTCATCGGGTCGCTTCGCCCCGACACGCGTGGCTGACCTTCCTGGCCGTCGATTCGGCGTGCAGGGGCCGCAAAATCGGCGAGCGGCTGTTCGCGACTGCCTGCGCGGCGGGCCTGGACTGGCTGATGGGCGGCGGGCGGTCCGACGCCAGAGCCGACGATGCAGCCGACGACGCAGCCGACGACGCGGCGCTCTTCTTCGTCGAGGGCCATGACCGGCAAGCGCGTTGGTACGCACGCCTCGGCGCGGCTCCGTTGGCCTTCGACTACGCGATGCCCAGCTACAGCGACCCCAGCCTGATCCCGATCCATCTGCTCGTCGTCGGCCGACCACCGCCGGTCGCAGTGGGCGGAGCGCGGTTGGCGCGGATCCTGCGGTACCAGCTCGTCGAGGGTTATGGCCTCGACGCCACCGACCCGCGCGTCGACATTGTCGCCAGCCGGGCGCGCGGGCGTATCGAGACTCGATTGACGAACTGACATGAATCTGTCAGCGCCATCTGGCGCATATTGGCCCTACAGTACAGGTGATTATCATGCCATTGGTGCACCGTCAGATCGCATCAACAGGGGACACCGTCGAGCGCCAGATCGACGCCGCCGTCGTCAGCGCACGCACCCCCTACCAGAGCGTATCGCTGTGGCAGTCGGCCAGCCATGGCACCTGGGCGGTGATCGACGGCGACGTCCAGTCGACCGCGACCGACCGCGCGACCTACCACGAGGCGCTGGTACAACCTGCGATGATCTGCCACCCGCAGCCGCGCACCGTCCTGGTCTGCGGCGGCGGCGAGGGCGCGACGATCCGCGAGGTGTTGCGCCACCCAAGCGTGGAGCGCGTCGTGATGTGTGACCTCGACGAGGCCTTCGTCGACCTGTGTCGACGCGAGCTGCCGTCCTGGTCCGCGGGCGCGTTCGAGGACCCGCGCCTGGAGCTGCGCTACGAGGACATCGTCGCCTACGTCGCCTCGACGGAGCTGAAGTTCGATGTCGTTATCGGCGACCTCGTCGACATCGCCGGCTACGACGAAGACTCGCCGGTCGCCGGGTTGTACGGCGAGACCTTCTATCGCACCGTCGCCGCGTGCATGACCGAAGACGGCGTCCTGGCGACCCAGGCGAGCGCCCTGACCCGAGGGGGTGCCGACGCCCACAAGCGGATCCGCGCGAGCCTCGCCGCGGTCTTCGCTCGCGTTGACAGCTACCGAGCGACGATTGAGACGTTCTACGAGCCTTGGGGCTTCGTGGTCGCGGCAGGCTTCGTGGTCCCGGGGGGCTCCGTGCCCGCGGACAGCGTCGTGCCCGCGGACAGCGTCGTGCCCGCGAACGGAGCTACAGTCGCGGGTCCCGTCGGGCGCAGCCTCTCCGACTGGCAGGCGCTTTTTGCTTCACGCCTTGGCGAACGTGGCGTGCAGCTGGAGGCCTTCGACGCAGAGTCGCTGGCGGCGATGTTCGCGTTGCCGCCGCCGCTGCGCGCGCTGTTGGACCAGGAGAGCTGAGTGGCGACTGCCTCAAACGACGACGCGATCGACGACGGGCTGAACCGCCTGCGCCGGCAAGTCATCGCAGATACGGACGTACCGGTCGCTCTGCGCGAGGCGTTGGCCGCCGGCGCGGCTCTGGAGGAGATCCGCTTGGACGCGGCCGGGCGCTGGTGGCACCAAGGTGAGCGCTTCTCGCACCCTCGTCTCATCGCGCTGTTCTCGCGTTCGTTGGTGTGCACAGCGCGGGGCACGTGGCTTGTGCAGGTCGAACCCTACAGCTACCCCGTGGCCGTCGACGACGTCGGCTTCTTCGTCACAGGCGCGCGACCCGACGGCGACGGCTGGCTGCTGCGCCTGAGCGATGGCAGCGAAGAGCGCCTCGACCCGGCGACCCTGCGCAGCGACGGTGACACCTGGCTGGGCTGCCTTGTGCACGCGGGCCACGACGAAGCGCGGATCGTGGATGGGGCCTGGATCGGGCTCGCGGAGGCGATCGACGACGGCGACGAGGGGGGCTGGCGGCTTCGACGCGGCGCTGATTCGTGGCCCATCGGCGCGCGCGCACCGTTTCGACGTTGCGCGCTTCCCGAGTAGATCGCACCATCAGCGAGAGGAACACGGCAGATCGGCCGAGCGATCAAACGCCGGCTGAACCCGCGGCAGAGTCGCAGCTGCACCACCGCGATCCAACCGATCGAAGCAAGGGTTTACTGCGACGACCCATCTGACGCGGAGTCTGGCGAGCCGTCAGACGGGCAAATAGACCGGCAAACAGGGGGAACAGATGTCTTGGAATCGTCACTTTGCAACGCTGCTGGCCGCCGCTGCCGCCCTGACGTGCCTGCCGACGAGCGGCCACGCCGCCCCGGTCGCCGCCATCGCCGCACAGGGGATGCTGCGCACCGTCGGCGGCGGCGTCGTACCCAATGGCAACTACGCGTTCGAGTTCCGCCTCTACGACGCGCCCGATCAGGGCAAGCTGCTGTGGAGTGAAGCCTTGCTCGGCGTCGACGTCGCCGGCGGGCTCTTTGCCGTCACGCTCGGCCAAAAGGTACCGCTGCCCGAGAACGTCTTCGTCGTTCACAGCGATCTCTGGCTCGCGGTCGCCGTCGGCGCCGAAGCCGAACTTCAGCGGCAGCACCTGCTCGCCGTCCCCTACGCAAGCGCCGCATTGCACGCCGAGCTCGCCGATGTGGCGACCCTGGCCAAGACGGCCGAGGCCCTGTCCTGCTCGAGCTGCGTGAGCTCGGCGGCGATTGGATTTACGTACGCTGCTGCCAACGAAAAGGACGGCGCGGCCCTCGACCTGGCGTGCACCGGCTGCGTCGGCGCCGGCGAGCTCGGCGCCGCCTCGGTGGCCGTCGACAACCTCGCATTCGATACGGCCACACAAGAGGAACTCGACGACGCCAAAGCGGCGCTGGTTGAGCTGATCGCGGCCTTGCAGGACGCGCTGGTCGCCCACAAGGCCTCCGGTGACCACGACGACCGCTACCTGGGCCTCGAAGGCGGCACGCTGAAGGGCGCGCTCACCGTCGAGGGCAAGGTCACCGCGACCGCGTTCGAAGGCGACGGCTCGGCGCTGACCGGTGTCGACGCCAGCCCCTGGGCAAAGGGGGATGCGGGCGTCCTCTCCTACAAAGGCGGTCACGTCGGTATCGGCACCGACCAGCCCAAAGCGCACCTCAGCGTCGCCGGCGGCATCCAGGTCGGCACCTTCGATGCGGACTGCGAGGCGGCGACCTACGGCACGCTGCGCTGGACTGGCAAGGCGCTTGAGGTCTGCACCACCGCCGGCTGGGCGGCAATCACCGCGTCGACGGGCTGCCTGTCGACCGGGACCAAGGCCTTCGCCTACACCGGCAACCCGCAGGACTTCGACGTGCCGGTGGGATGCTCGAAGGTGACCGTCAAGGCTTGGGGCGGCGGCGGCGCCAGCGGCGGCGGCTCCAATGGCGGCCACACCAGCGCGGCTGGCGGCGGCGGTGGCTTCGTCACGGTCGATCTGCCGGTACAGGCTGGCGAGAAACTGACTGTGCGGGTCGGTGGCGGCGGCACCGGCGGCGCCAAGGGGACCAACCCCGGCGGCGCGGGCGGGTTCAACGGTGGCGGCGCCGGCGGCGCTTGCGACGGTG
>CALGHC010000410.1 GCA_937915965.1 uncultured Myxococcales bacterium | reverse complement strand
GCGGGCTCTCCGGGCGGGCTCTCCGGGCGGGCTCTCCGGGCGGGCTCTCCGGGCGGGCTCTCCGGGCGTGGGGGTACATCGGCCGGCAAGTCCGTGCAAGCGCCTCGGGATTGGAGCCGCACCCCGTCGCCACCGTTTCCCTGTCCTCGGCGTGTCGCAGCGGCTACCCTCGCGGCCCGGCGGTATGCTGCCGCCTCGTGCCCCCCGCGGCTGACATGTCCCGCGCGTCTCCCACCGAATCGAGTCCCACCGTGGTCACCCAACTCAGACGCCTCAGCCTCGGTCTGATCTTTCGCCTGGTGGTCGGTGTGCTCATGGCGGTCGCCTGGGCCGACCGCACGTTCCGCAGGCGCCTCGCCTTTCCCCGTGACCAGCGCGACCTGCTGGAGCGGCAGAGCTGGGCCATCGAGCGCTTACGAGCCAGCGGCGCGCTCGGGGACGACGCCGAGGTGACCTCGTTCGTCGCCACCCGCTTCAAAGAAGGCGAAGGCTTTCGCTCGCAGGTCTCGCGGGTCCTGGTCGGCTGGCGAGACGACAACGGCGACCACGAGCTGCGCTTGCTGGCCAAGTTCGCGCCGCGCGCCCAGAACCTGCGCGACCACGCCATCTACATCATCCAGGAGAACCACACCAAGGAGGTCGGCTTCTACCAGCACCTCGCGGCCGACCCGGCGGTGGCCGCGCCGACCTGCTACGCGGCCGAGCTGCACCGCGGCACCGGCAACCTCTGCGTGCTGCTCGACCTGGTCGACGCGACCGAGATCCGCGAGTCCGACGGCTGCCCGGCCGAGCTGGCGCCGATGGCCGTCGAGGCGCTCGCCAGACAACACGCGCGCTACTGGGGGACCACCGACGGCGTGCACGCCGATGGCCCCGCTGCCTTCTTGCCGCCCCTGCCGGACGCGATCATCGACTACTTCGGCACCCTCTTTGAGGGACCGGACGCGGACCTCTTTGGCGACCTGCTGCGGGTGGTGTGGCGGCGCGACGGCCAGGCGCCGACCACCGTCCTGCACGGCGACGCACGGGTGGGCAATATGCTCTTTCCGCGCGGCGAGGACGGCCGCTTTCTCCTGATCGACTGGCAGGCGACGCGCACCGGCAAGGGCGCGTTCGACCTCGCCTACTTCCTCACGCTCAGCGTCGAGCCCGAGGTGCGACAGGCCCATCAGGTCGCCCTGATCGACCGCTACCACGCGGGCCTCGTCGCCGGCGGCGTGGCGGACTACTCGAGGGACGCCCTCGACGACGACTACCGATTCGCGACGCTGCTGGTCCTCGCCTTCGCCACGCTGCCCTTCATGAGCGCCGAATCGAGCGCGACGGCTGCCAACGCGGCCGGCCTGGCGGAGCTCGGCTACGCCTGGGCACGACGGATGATCGCTGCGGTCGACGAGCTCGATCACGAGTGGCTCTCGGTCCACACCGGCCTCGACGCCGCCGCGCTGCGCGCCGCCTTCGGTCGCTCCAACGCCGGCGCCCGACTGGGCATGGCGCTCGAACCAAAGTGACGCGGGGCGCCCGGGCCGAGCTTGCCCAGGCTGGATGAAGGCATGGCATCGCGATGACAACCACCGTCCACCACAGCGCCACCATCGCCGCGTTGGCGATGTGCGCCGTCCTGTCGCGATCGGCGCCGGCGGCCGCGGTCCCCGGCCCCGACTCCGTCGCCGTACTCGCCAACGAGGCGACCGCAGCAAGCGTCGACCTGATGCACCTCTACGCCGAGGCACGCCACCTGCCGGCCGGGCAGCTGTGTACGGTGGACGTCCCGCCCTACGCCGACCTGCTTGTCGGCGAATTTCAAGCCAAGATCGTGACGCCGCTGGTCGACTGCCTGACCAAATCGGGCGCCCTGCCCCGTATCGAAGCCGTGGTGCTGATGCGCGGGATGCCGCGGCGGCTCTTTGTCGCGGGCCAGCCAGGCAACCTGCGGGTCTCGCTGGCGGCGGCCCTGGCCATCGCCCGCTCGGTGCGCAAGGCCGACGACGTCGCCGTGGTCGGCATGCCGCCCGGGGTCAAGGTGGCCGACAGCAACGCGTGGCGCGCGACCTGGTCCAACCCGTACACCAAAGGACCGTTTCGTGCCGGCTTCGAAGAGACGGTCGGGCCCTACAACCACCGCATGTGGCTGGTGACGGCGCTGGACGGCTACAGCTACGCCGACGCCGCCCTGCTGATCGACTCGGCCTTGGCGGCGCGGCCCTTCGATCTTGGCGCCCAGTGGCTGCTGATGAAGGGCGCGGACAAAGCGCGGGCGGCCCTCGACGGCCAGTATCCGGCGGTCCAGGCGCAGCTCGAGGGCATGCTGCCGGCGCCGGTGGCCATCGAAGACTTCAAGACCAACCTGACGGGCCGCCACCTCGGCGCCTTTGTCACCGGCACGGCGCAGCTCGGCGATACCATCGAGGCCAACACCTGGGCGGCCGGCGCGCTGGTCGACAACTTGACCAGCTTTGGCGCGCACCCCGACAACTTCGTCGCGCCAGAGGTCGGCGGCACGCAGGTGCAGGTCTCCATCGGCCGCTGGGTTCGCGCCGGCGTAGCGGGAGTACACGGCACGGTCTCCGAACCCCTCAACAACTGCTTTCCGTCGCGACAGTTCCTGGTCGACTACGCCGCGGGCGCGACCCTCGCCGAGGCGTTCTGGCAGAACCTGCCGTATCTGTATTGGATGAACCTCGTCCTGGGTGACCCGATGGTCGCGCCCTTCGCCAAGCGGCCGACCCTCGCGCTTGTTGCCGTCGCCCCGACGACCATGGACGCGGACCAGGGGTGGGTCGACGGCGACCAGAGCGCCCACCTTGAGATCATCGCGGACGCCGGCGGCGACCCGATTGGCCAGCTGCGGATCTTTGTCGACGACGTGCTGGTCGCGGACGCCAAGGGGGCGGCGGCGACGATCGAGCTCAGCGCAGGCGCGCACACGCTGGTGGCGGTGGCCCAGGCTGCGAAGTCCGATTCGGGGGCAGGTGTCTGGCAGAGCAAAGGCTGGCAGGCGTGGACCCTCACCGTCGCGTCGACCAGCGCCGGTGCGCCCGGCGAGGACGCTGGCGGAGATGGCGGAGATGGCGGAGATGGCGAACCCGGGGCGGGCGCTGGTGATGGTTCGGTCCAGGCTGGAGGTTGCAGCGCGCGCCCGGCGAGCGGCGGGAGGACCGTGTGGCTGTGGTTGGCGGGCCTGGCGGCGTGCGGCGTGGCGATGCGGCGACGAGCGCGGCCTGTTTGGCCATTTGAGGTGGCCAGATCCAAGTGAGCGAGGCAGACTTGGCCGCCGGCCGCGACCAACGCGACTCTTGGTGTGGCCCCAGAAAAAACGAAGATTCCGCGGAGAGATGATGACCCACGATGTTGGCGCAGGTGATTTCGACGAGGAACCCACGGACGCCGCAGCCGCTGACCGCGCCGCGCTGCTCGCCGGGGCAGAGGACGACGACCTGGACGACCTGGAGGTCGACCTGGACGATCCGGAGGTCGCAGCGGCCCTCGCATCGCTGCGGGCCAGCGCCGGGCTCTCCGCCCCCGCCGTCGATGTTCCGACAGGCCGCGCGCCGACGTCCAGCGACGACCTGGGCGACGACCTCGGCGGAGACCTACGCGCCAACCTCGGCGATGAACTCGGCGACGAACTCGGCGACGACGCCACGTTCGGACACGCCGACCTGGCGGCCAAGCTTGACCTGGCCGGCCATGCGGAAACGGACGACGGCGCGGCGGACCTCGGCGACGAGGACGACGGCGCAGCGGACCTCGGCGAGGACGACGACGCGATCCCCGAAGCCCTCTCCGAGCACGCCCAGGCTGTTGCGATGGCGCTGCGCGAGGCCGTACTTATCACGCTGCACGAGCTCAATCGCAAAGAGCAGGTAGAGATCAACGAGGACGCCTTCGAGCTGGTCGCCGACGAGCTCCTGGTCGCCGCTCAAGAGGGCCGCAACCCGCGTCACGCCCTCAAGAAGCTTCGCGCCGCGCTGATCGATTCGCCCAACGTCGAAGAGGTCTACGCCGACGACCGGGCGTTGGAGTCGGCCTTCCGGCGTTCCCTGGGCGGCTAGTCGGACGCAACCAGATGGGCCTTGGCTCGGATCAACAAAGCTGCAGCCGCTTGGGCACTGGCATCGTCCCGCTCGGCGGCTTGCTGATCGCCATGCTGATCACCTTGCCGGTCGCCGTCGGCTGCGGCGGCAGCGCCCCGGCGCCGCAACGCCGCGACAGCTCGTGGCGCAGCCGCACCGGCAGCTCCGCGCGCCACCGCCAGACGCAGCCGGCGCGCCCGGCGGGCCCGGCGACCTCAGGCTCACGGAGCACCGACGTAGGCGATCTGATTGGGATCTGGCGTCAAGGCGCGGCCGACGACCCGCACCTGCCGGCGCTGCTGGACGCTGCCGAAGCCAACGCCGACCCGGCTGGTCGCCAGGTCCTGCGTACCGGCCGCGCCATGGTGGCCTCAGGCGAGGTCATCCGCGGCTCGTGCTGGACCTACGCGAGCGCGGTGTACGCGCGCGCCGGCCTTGAGCGCAAGCAGCGTCGGCGCGTGTTCAAGACCGACAGGAGCGGACCGTATGCAGAGGCCGACAGCCTGCGGCCCGGCGATTTCTTGTCGTATGTGAACCTGCAGTACAACCGCGGCGTGCACAGCGCGATCTTCGTCGGCTGGCTGGATCGGCGATCCAGCGAGGCGCTGATGCTCAGCTACGTGGGCGGCCGGCGGGCACGGCCGGGGGACTATCGCAGCTACACGCTCACGCACGTCTACATGGTCCAGCGGGCCCGATTGCCAGCGGCGCGAGCTGCAGCGCCATCGCCGTCGCGGCCGCCAAACGACGTCTGGGATGGCGGTGAGGGGACGCCGCCGAGGTGACTCGCGGGGCGGCGGCGCGGCGGCGCGAGGTGCCAGCCACCTCGTTTGCTCCCCTGAGGCCGGCGTGCGCAGCACCGGTGAGCGAAGGACTTCCGGGCATCGTGTCGGCCTCCCATCGTATCTGCTAGCCTCGGCGGTATCATGCCCAACAGCCACCCCATCGCCGAACGCCCCCAAGATGAACCTCTCCACCGCGACGTGCGCGACCTGGCCTCAGCCCTGGGCCGGGTCATCCGCCGGCTGGAGGGAGAGGCCTGTTACACCGCCGTCGAAGGCCTGCGCCGCAGGTGCGTCGAGCGTCGCCGCGGCGCCGACGGGGCCG
>CALGHC010000409.1 GCA_937915965.1 uncultured Myxococcales bacterium | reverse complement strand
CGACCGGCCACGGGCCACCGCTCGCGCCACAGACGCCCAGCGTGCCGGCGCCCCAGCAGTACACCGTGCCGGTCTTGGTCAGCGCGCAGCCCATGAAGTAGCCGGTCGCGACCGCGTCGGCAGCCGGCAGGTTGGGTACGGTGCCGGGGAGGTGGGCGGGAACGACGTTGGTGGCGCGACCCAGCCCACCGTAGGAGGCGTAGCCCCAGCTCTTGACGAGGCCATCGGGGCCGACTGCGTAGGTCAGGCCCTGCCCGGCCACCATCGCGGTGGCCCAGCGCTTGGTGCAGGTGCCGATCAAGCAGACCTTGCCGGCCCCGCAGGGGGTCTCGTCGGCCCTGACCACGTGCAAGCAGCCCTGCTTTGCGTCGCAGGCGTCCTGGGTACAGACCTGATCGTCGTCGCAGTCGACCTGAGCGAGGACGCATACGCCAGAGGTGCAGGTCTCGTTCGTGGTGCACACGCTGGCGTCGACGCACGCCGCGCCGTCATCGGCGACGTGCGCGCAGCCGGTCTTGGCGTCGCACGAGTCGGCGGTGCAGGTGTTGGCGTCGTCGCAGGCGTCCTTGGCCCCGGCCACGCACGAGCCGCCCTGACAGGCGTCGGCGATGGTGCACGCGTCGCCGTCCTCGCAGGCCACAAGGTTCCACGCTGCCAGACAGCCCTGGGAGGCGTCGCACAGATCATCGGTACAGACCTCGCCATCAAGACAATCCTTCAAGGCCTTGCCGGCGCAGACCCCGGCCTCGGTGCAGCCGGCGTGGCCCCAGGGATCGAGACGCAGCAGCAGGCCGCGCTCGTCGCCGTCCTGCGAAACGTAGCCGGCGGCGATGAGGCCACCGTCTGGCGTGGTCATCAGCGCCCGCAGGTGCTCGTCCGCGCCGGTGCCGTCCTCGCGCTGCCAGAAGAGGTGGCCGCCGCCGTCGATGCCACCGAGCCAGCCAGCGCTGACCGACGCGACCATGCGCCCAGCCACGGCGAAGCTCGTACCCCCCAGCGGCGCCAGCGCCCAGGCCTCGGAGGGCAGGCTGGTGGCGTGCTGCCAGGCCGGCTCGCCGAAGGCGTCGAGCTCGATCCACCAGGCGTGCGGTGTCGGCGCGCCCTGCCAGCCGGCGACGACCGTCGAGACGCCGATCTGCCGAATCGCGGTCAGCACCTGCGCCTCGCCGTCGCCGACCTGGTGGCTCCACAAGGTCTGCCAGGCGCCGTTGAGACGCAGCAGCCAGGCCTTCTTGCCGCCGGCGGCGGTCGCCTGCCAGCCGACCGCCAGGACGCCGCTGTCGGTGGTGCCCAGGCCATCGATCAGGCCACCCTCGCTCTCTCCCTTCCAGGTGGCGAGCAGCAGCCCGGTCGCCGAGAGCCTGAGCGCCAGACCGACGTGGGCGGCGCCTTGGCTGACGTCGCCAGCGACCAGCCAGCCGCCACCGGCAAGCGGCGCGAGCGTCGCCGCGCGCTCGTCGCCGTCGCCGCCGTGGCTGCGGTCCCACAGTAGCCCCTCGCCGCTGGCGGGGACCGCAACAATGCGGATTTGGCGGCCGACGTCCTTGTCGCGGGTCGTGCCGGCGACGATGGTCCCGACCAGCGAGCTGTGCACCCCGACCGCCATCGCGCCTTCATCGGCGACCGCCGAAGCGAGCAGCATCGGCGTGACGGCCGCTGGCAGACCAGTGGCGTCAAAGTTCTCGATCAGCCAACTCGAGCTGGCCGCGCCGCCCGCCGGACGCACCGAACCGACCGCGACGAAGCCCGAGCCGGGGCGGGAGGCGACGCCGAGGTAACGAACCAGCGCGCCGGCGATGGCCCGCTCACGCCGGAAGAGCTTCTCCCCCTTGCCGGGCGCGCACGAGCCAGCCTGACAGGTCGAACCGAGCAAACAGGGGTGCTCGGCCGAGCACGGGCTGCCGTCGGCCTTGGGCACGACGACGCAGTCGTGGCTCTGGGCACCCAGCGACTGGCACTGGCCTTCGGCGCAGGGATCGTCGGGCTTGGGGCAGATCACGGCCTGACCGATCACGCAGGCGCCCGCGTTGCAGAAATCGTTGACCGTGCAGCCGTTGTCGTCGGCGCTGCAGGTCTTGCCCTGCAGGGGGGCCGACTTCGAGGCGCAGCCGCCAGTCTGCGGATCGCACGCGTCGAGCGTGCAGGTGTTGCCGTCATCGCAGGACACGGCGACGTGCTGGCAGCCGAGCTGGCTTGCGCACGCGTCGACGGTGCAGGGGTCGGCGTCGTCGCAGTCGACGGCCAGGGTCTCGGTGCACGACCCGGCCATACACACGGCCTTGGCGACGCAGGGCCCGTCAAGGGGGCAACTCCAGCCGTCCGGGCGAGGCTGCAGCGGGCAGGCGCCGGTCTTGGGGTCGCACACCCGCCGCAAACAAGCCGTGTCGT
Source organism: uncultured Myxococcales bacterium (assembly GCA_937915965.1). Lineage (GTDB taxonomy): Bacteria > Myxococcota_A > UBA9042 > UBA9042 > UBA9042 > CALGHC01. Next base: position 6,266 of record CALGHC010000409.1, on the reverse strand, counting down.
CTTGCTTCGGACACCACACCACGGACGCCGGGTTGGGCTTGCAGATCGGCAGCTCGCCCGACTTGTCGCAGAACTGAGTGCCATTGCACAGGTCGCCGTCGTCCTTGGCCGCGCAGTCGATGTCGGCGTGGCACTCGCACACGTCGGTCCCTGACTTGCACGTGCCGCCCAGGCACAGGTCACCGGTCGTACAGGCGTCACCGTCCTGGCACTTCGCGCCGGTCTTGACGGGCTGCAGCCCACATTCGCCGGTTTGGGGCACACATTTGGCCTTGAGACAGTCGGCGTCGTCGACGGTGGGGCACGAGACGGTCGAAGCGGGGTTGGGCTGACACTGGGGCGGATCGCCCGCGAGATCGCAGAACGGCACGCCGTTGCAGAGATCGCCGTCGTCCTGGGCGAGGCAGTCGGCGTCGTTGACGCAGGTGCAGATGATCAAGCCACCGGCGCAGGTGCCCTGGCCGTCGCAGGCTTCGTTCTTGGTGCAGTCGTCGCCGTCGTCGCACAGCGTGGCCGTCGCCTGCGCGGCGAGGTCGCACTCGCCGGTCTTGGCGACGCACTGTGCCTTGAGGCAGTCGGTGTCGTCGACGGTCTGGCAGACCACGACCGACGCGGGGTTGTCTTCGCACTGGCCGGTCTGTTTGTTGCAGAACTTGATGCCGTTGCAGAGATCGCCGTCGTCTTTCGTCACGCAGTCGTCGTCATCCTTGCAAGGGCAGGTGCTGGTGCCGGCCTTGCACTCGCCGGCCACGCAGATGTCGCCAGAGGTGCACGCGTCGCCATCTTCGCAGGGAGTACCAGGCGTTTGGGAGGTCGCCGCGCAGGCGCCTTTGACTGGGTCGCAGGTGTTCTTGACGCAGTCGGTGTCGCCCACGGATGGGCAGACGACGACCGTAGCGGGGTTGTTCACGCAGTGACTCGTCGCCTTGTTGCAGAACGGCACGCCGTTGCAGAGATCGCCGTCGTCCACGCAGTCGCTGTCGGAATCGCAGGCCGAGGTGTCGGTGCCGGGCTCGCATACACCCGCCTGACACGAGTCTCCGGCCGTCTGCGGGTCGCCGTCGTCGCAAGGCACGTCGTTGTCGACGGCGGTCGCCACGCACACGCCGGTCGCTGGCTGGCAGACGTTGATCTGGCAGGCGTCGTCGAGAGCCGGACAGCTCACGGGGCTGTCAGGCACTGTCGCGCACTTGTGAGGAAAGTCGCTGAGATTGCAGTACAGTGTGCCAGTGCACAGGTCGCCGTCCTCGAAGGCAGCGCACTCGGCGGTGGCCTTGCATTGACACCACGAGGCGACGCCCGCTGCGCATGCGCCCGATTGGCACGAGCTGTCGACGCTACACTCGTCGGCGTCGACGCAAGGGGTGCCGTCCGGCCTGGGCAGAAAGACACACGCGCCGGTCTTGGGGTCACAACTGTGGGCGGCGCAGGGCGTGCTGGCGGCGGAGTCGCAGTGCACCAACGTGGTCAGATCGACGATGCAGGTGTGTTTGCCCGAACAAATCAGCGTGCCGTTGCAAGCGTCGCCGTCTTCGTACTCGAGACAGTCGGCGTCTTCCTCGCAGAAGCACGACCCGAAGCCTGGCGTGCACACGCCCTGCTTGCAGGTGTCGCCGAGACTGCACAGGTTGCCGTCGTCGCAAGGATCGCCATCGAGGGGCGTCGCGACGCACTCGCCCGACGCGGCGCAGCGGGCCTCGGTGCATGCGGTCTCGCTCGGCGGGCAGTCGAGGTCAGCGCTGCAACCCGATGGAGCGACATCGGTCTCGGTGGCGGCGGAGTCGACCCACACGTCCGCAGTCGCCGGCGCATCAGCGTCAACCTGCACGTCAGTCGCGTCGGCGGCCCCCCCGGTGTCGGACAGGACCCCGTCGGCCGACGCCTGGTCGGTGGTGCCGCCCGCGCCCTCGTCGGGCACGGCGTCACCGGCGCAGGCCGACAGCGCCGCGACCAGCAACAAGGCCGCGTGCACACCCCAAAACTTCGGCGAGAAGAACGGCGGTGCGCGGTCGAGCCAGAGCATGGACGCCTCCCAGTCTGTGTCAGATCCAGTCGCAGGCAGGCTACTCGACGCGGCGATGCCGCTCAACTACGGCGCCGCGCAGCAGGTCACTTCGGCGGCGTTCTCCCGTCGTACTTGGCCATCTCGTACTTGGCCATCGTGTCGCGCCCGAGAGGCGGCGTGCCGCGCCCGAAAGGCGGCGTGTCGCGCCAGAAAGGCACCGGCATATCCGGCGAGGCCGCCCCTGCGTTTCCGTCAGTCTCCATCCGCGCTACTATCCGCGCGCTCGCGGCCTCACCCCAGGCCCCAGCGGGTTGCGGCGGCTTGGTGGAGGACGACGCGATGACAGACGGCAATTCAAAAACCGCGACCGGCCGATGGGTCGGCCGCGGGGTCCCTCGGCCTGAAGGCCTCGCCAAGGTCCGCGGCGAGACCCAGTACGTCGACGACCTGCCGTTTGAGGGCCTGTACGGCGCGACGGTGCGCACGACCATCCCACGTGGCCACCTGCGCGCCATCCGCTTTCTGCCGGGTGGACCGGACTGGGACGAGTTCGTCGTTGTCACCGCCAGCGACCTGCCGACCACATCGCCGCGCGACGGTATCGACCCCAACCAGGTAGCACTCCTCGACCGCGAACAGCCCTATCTGGTCCGCGGGGCATTTCGCCACAAGCACGAGCCCGTCGCGCTGATCGCCCACCGCCGCCAAGAGATGGTGCGCGAAGCCCTGGCCTTCATTGAACTCGACGAGGAGCCCGCGCCGGCCGTCCTCGACTACCGTCTGCCGCCTGCCGCCGATCAGATTCAGCATCGCGCTGACAACGTCTTCAAGCGGATCCACGTCCGCAAGGGCGCCGCCGAGGACAACGGCGGCGAGGGCTTCGAGGCGGTCTTCACGGCGGCCGATCACGTGGTGGCAGCGGTGTGGGAGACCGGCCACCAGGAGCAGTGCTACATCGAGCCCAACGGAATGATCGCCCGGGTCGAACGAGACCCAAGCGACGCGTCGCCGGGGATGTGGCCCGAACAGCCCTACAAGATCGTATTCGAGGGGTCGATTCAGTGCCCGTACTACGTGCACAAGGCGATGACGGTGCTCTTCGACCTGCCCGACGACCGGGTGCAGGTGATCCAGGCGGCCACCGGCGGCGGCTTTGGCGGCAAGGAAGAGTACCCATCGATCCTCGCGGGTCACGCCGGGCTGCTGGCGCTCAAGGCACGCCGGCCGGTCAAGATGATCTACGACCGCCTCGAAGACATGGTCGCGACGACCAAGAGACACCCCTGCCGCACCGAGATGCGCGTGGCGCTCGATGCGCAGGGCCACATCCTCGCGGTCGACATGCACGTCGTCATGGACGGCGGCGCCTACATGACACTGACGCCGGTCGTTCTGTCGCGCGGGGTGATCCACGCGGTGGGGCCGTACCGGATCGACCACGTGCGCGTGGAGGCGCAGGCGCTGCTCTCCAACACCCCGCCCAATGGCGCCTTTCGCGGCTTTGGCGCGCCGCAGACCATCTTCGCTTTCGAGCGCCACCTCGACCTGTGCGCGGCGCGCTTGGGCATCGACCCGATCGCCCTGCGCAAGCGCAACCTGATCGAGGTGGGTGACACGCTGGCGGTGGGCCAACGGATCGAGGAGCCGATCCGCCTCGTCGCCTGGCTCGACGACGCGCTCGAGCGCTTCGACTGGACCGCACGCAAGGCCCGCCACGACGCGCTCAACCGCGATCACGAGCGCAGCGGCCATCCCGTGCGCCGCGGCCTGGGCGCCGCCGTCTTCATGCATGGCGCGGGCTTTACTGGTTCGGGCGAAGACGCGCTGGCGTCGATCGTCGCCGTGCGCGCGACCGAGACCGGCGGCGTCGAGATACTCACCGCCAACACCGAGATCGGCCAGGGCACAGTGACGATCTTCACCCAGGTCGCGGCCGACGCATGCGGTCTGGAGCTCGAAGACATCTCGGTCGCCAACCCCGACACCGACCGTGTGCCCAACTCGGGCCCGACGGTGGCGTCCCGCACGGCCATGGTGGTCGGCCAACTGGTCGGCTGCGCTTGTGACGATCTGGTGCGCCGGCTCGAAGAAGCTGGACTGCTGGGCAACGCGGACCGCAGCCCTGTGCCAATCGATGGCCCTGTGTCGGCGCTCTGCGAGGGACGCGGCCGTCGATGGCGAAGCGAGAGCCTGCGGCGAGCGCTGGCTGAAGCCGCGCGGCGAGGCGACGACGCGACCGCGCGTGGCGAAGCGCAGTATGAGCGACCGCCAGGCGACCCATGGGACGACACCAACTACAAGGGCCGCGCCTACGGCACCTTCGCGTGGGCGGTCTACCTCGCTGAGGTCGAGGTCGACCTGACCTCGTTCGAGACCCACGTCACCGACTTCCTCGCGAGCCAGGAGATCGGCCGGGTCCTCAACCCCATTTTGGCGCGCGGCCAGATCGAGGGGGGCGTGGTGCAGGGGATCGGCTGGGCTTTGCTGGAGAGCACCGCGATGGTGGATGGCGGCATGGCCAACGGCAACATGACCAACTACGCGGTGCCGACATTCGCCGACGTGCCCGATCTGAAGATCCACTTCCACGAGCAGCCCTACCCGTGGGGCCCCTTCGGCGCGAAGGGAATCGGCGAGTTGCCTATGGATGGGCCGGCGCCGGCGATCCTCAACGCAATCCACCACGCCACCGGGCTGCAGGTTCACAAGATCCCTTGCACGCCCGAGGTGTTGATGCGCGCCTGGCTCGCAGCGCGCGACGACGGCTGAGTCCGAACCTGGAGTCTCCATGGCCAGCGATCCCACAGCAGAACAGCACCGCGCCCACCTCGCCGAACGGGGTGTGTCGAGCGCGGCCGCGACTCAGGTCGTGCCAATGCCGGTGTCGTTCGACCTCAACGGCAAACCGGTCGACATCGCCGCGCCGCCCATGCGGCGCCTGATCGATGTCCTCCGTGAGGATCTCGGCCTGATGGGGACCAAGGAAGGCTGCGGCGAGGGCGAGTGCGGCGCCTGCACGGTCTTGCTCGACGACATGCCGGTGAACGCGTGCCTGGTGCCCATCGCCCACTGTGACGGCGCGCGGGTCGTGACGATCGAGGGGGTCGCCAACGAAGGCGTACTGCACCCGGTGCAAGCTGCCTTCGCCAAGCACGGCGGCGCGCAGTGCGGCATCTGCACGCCGGGGATGGTCGTGACGGCCGCGTGGATGGTCGACCACCACGTGCCCGCGCAGCTCATTCGCCGTGTGCTCGCTGGCAATATCTGCCGCTGCACCGGCTACCAGGCGATTGTTGAGAGCGTCCAGGCGGCCATCGCCGCCGAACAAGCGCGCAACGGCGGCGACGAAGGCGGCCAAGGGCCGGGGAGGCCGGGATGACCCGACTGTCGACGATCCAGGTCGAGCGGCCGACGTCGCTAGGCGAGGCTCTTGAGTGGATGGCCAAGGCCGCGGAGCGCGGCCAGCCGCTGCGGCCCATGGCCGGCTGCACGGACATCATGGTCGAGGCGCACTACGGCAAGCTCGCCGAGCGGCGCTTCATCGATCTGCAACCGCTGCGCTACGAACTCGGCGAACTCGAGTGGGGCGATGACCGGTCGCTCGAGCCTGGCAGTCTTGAGATCGGCGCGATGTCGACCTACGCGGATCTCCTGCGCGACCCGCGGGCATGCCGCGAGCTGCCGACCCTGGCGATGGCCTCGTCGCTAATCGGCGCCACCCAGATCCAGGCGCGCGGCACCTTCGCCGGCAACGTCGAGAACGGCTCTCCGGCCGCGGACGCGGTGCCGGTGTTGATGGCGATGGACGCAAGAGTGCGCCTGCAGAGCGTGCGCGGGCTGCGCGAGATCGACCTCGCCGACTACTACACCGGCTACCGCACCAACCAACGCGCCGACGACGAGCTGATCGTCGCGATCGCGGTACCGCGCCAGAAGGTACCGGTTCGCTGCCAGTACTTTCGCAAGGTCGGCACACGGGCGTATCAGGCGATCACCAAGGTCGGCCTCGCCGCGCGCTTGGACTGGCGCAAGGACCACATCGTCAGCGCCCGCGTCGTCGCCATCTCGATGGGACCGACGATTCAACGGTGCTCGCGACTTGAGACGGTGCTGTGCGGCCTGCGTTCCCTCGACGAGGAACGACGCGAACACCTGCGCGATGCCCAGGAAGACGACGTCACGCCGATCGATGACGTCCGCTCGACGGCCGAGTACCGCAACGAGACCTTCCATCGCCTGATCTGCCATGCGGTCGAAGCGA
>CALGHC010000408.1 GCA_937915965.1 uncultured Myxococcales bacterium | reverse complement strand
TGGACCACACCGAATCGGGCGAAGACGGCTCGGACGGCGACGGTCTCAAGGTGCAGGAGGGTGCCGCGGTCACGTTGCGCAGCGCCCGCCTCGCTGCCAACCACGATAGCGGCGCGCTCGTCCTCGGTGGCAGCCTGTCGGCGCAACAGCTGCTGGTCGACGGCACACAGCCGAACACCGCCACCGGCGCGGGAGGCCACGGCGTCAGCGCCCAACAGAGCGGCCAAGTCGTCCTGCAGGGCGCGCGAATACACGCAAACCGCACGACCGGGGTGAACGCAGTGGGGGTGGGAACGGAGCTGACGGCGACGGATCTGCTGGTCGACGCAACGCTGCCCAGGCAAATGGACCTCGCCGGCGGCATCGGCCTGAAGGTCGCCGACGGTGCCACTGCGCTGGTGAAGCGCGCCCGATTGAGCGGGAATCGAACGGCTGGCGTCCATATTGACGGCGCGGCGACCAGTGTGGAGGCGACGGAGGTGACCGCCGACGGAACGGCGGAGGCGCCGAGCGGCCAGGGCCTGGCCAGCGGGATTGTCGTCTTGAGGGGGGCGCAGCTGCGCCTACGTTGGGCCAGGATGTCTGCCAACCACACCGTGGGGTTCCTTGCCAGCCTGGAGGGAACATCAGCGCGTGCCGAGCTCGTGATCATCGACGGCACCTTGCCCGCCCAGGACGACGGCAGATTCGGCCAGGGCGCGATGGCGGGTGGCGGGGCCACGCTCATGCTGCAAGGCGTGCAGCTGATCGGTAGCCGCTACGCAGGGATCCTCGCCGGCGGAGCTGATGCTGTGGCGACCCTGCTTGGCGCAGTGGTCAGCGGGACGCTGCCCGCCCAAAATGACCACGTCGCTGGCGTCGGCGCTTGGGCCATCGACGGCGCCAGGGTGGTGCTGATGGCGAGCCGCTTGGAACGCAGCTACGTGGCTGCGGCGATGGCCAGCCACGCCACGTTGATCGCGAGGCACTCGGTCATGCAGACTGCGGCCTGGGGCAACTACGCAGAATTGAACGAAGATGGTCGGTACCTGCCAAGCATGGTCGCCACCGTGGCGGACGGGGTGCTGCTCAGCGCCGCCGCGGGATCGTTGATCGAACGCTGCCTGGTCAGCGGCAACGCGCGTGCCGGTATCCTGATCGACGCGAGCACCGATGTGCAGGTCCGTCATTCGCTCATCGATGGCGGCCAACACAGCCTGTACGGCCTCGTGGTGCAGGATTCGAACGACGTGGTCAACGCGGAAAACGCCATCTTCGCCGCGACCATCCAGAATGTAGCGGCAGACCTTGGCCTGGCCGTGCCGACGCCGCCGAGCGTGGCAGAGCTGCCCAAGCCGCCGGAGCCGTGAACCGGTGTGTGGGCGCTAGCCGGGGTGAGTCGCAACGCGGGGTGTGGGGCTGCGCGAAGCCGACTGCAGCCCGCAGCCCACCGACCGAACGATCCTACCTACCGAACAAACCCACCTACCGAACAAAGATCCAGCCGCGCTGCGGATGCGCCGCGGTCGGGTCCCAGGTATGCCCGCCGCACGCGGTCCAGCGGTCGGCCGAGTAGCTGTTCGTCTGGCAGCCGAAGCCGATCGCCGAGTCGTTGCTGCTGCAGTTGTTCTCGTTGTTCATGATCAGGCCGTAGCGGCAGTTGGCGCCCGCGGTGGTGGACTGGAAGCCGCTGACGTTGCAGTGGGCCTGGTTGTTCCACTTGGCGTTGTCGACGGGGATCCAGTCGAGGAACTGCTGGCGGTTGTAGGGCGTGCCGACGTGGCCGCCGGTGAAGAGCGCCGCCGCGCTGGGCTTGCTGACGGTCACTGTGTGGCTCTTGCCGACGCTCGCCATGTCCATGCGGATCGCGGTGAAGCCGAGCAGGTGCCACGCGGCGTTGCGCATGTTGTCGTCGACCTTGGGATCGACGATGCCGGCGTTGAGGGTCTTGGTGCCACCCCACCAGGCCGCGTCGTAGCGCAGGGTGTCGCGGTCGCCGGACTTGACCATCAGCACCAGCGTCCAGCCGCCGCCGTCGGTGGTCATGTCGCAGTAGACCTCGAAGGCGCCGGCGCCGCCGGCTCCGTCGGGGTCGATCCAGAAGGCGCCGTCGGCCTTGGCCGAGCCGGCGTCGGCGATCGCCTTGCAGCTCGCGCCGGGCTTGTTCTGCGAGCCGATGCCGGCGGTGGCGAAGAGCACAAACTCCTGGCCGTTGCAGACGTACAGGCCCTGCTCGGCGGTGTTGTAGTAGGCGAGGCCGATGGCCTTGGCGTCGCAGGGCGCGGGGTGCTTGTCGGCGTTCTCGAAACGGAAGAGCTTCGCCTCGTGCAGCTGGAAGTTGGCGCCGCCCGCGCCAATCACGGCGCCGTCGAGGGTGGTGGTGCCACCGAACTTGTTGTCGCCAGACCAGGTGTTGCCGCCGGCGAGCGCGCCGTATCCAGTGAGATCCGGGCCGCCAACGAGGTCGGCGAAGGCGCCGCTGACGGCGACCTTGGCGAGCGCGCCGCTGTCGACCCAGGCGGCGGGCACGCCACCATCGATCTCTGTCGCGCCGACGCAGCCGGTGCACGCGAGCTTGGCGGCGACCTTGGCCGAGTTGGCTTCGTCGGCCGAGGTCGCGGAGACCGCCGTCTTGGCCTGGTCCGCGACCAGGGCGTGGTCGGCTTCCGTGGCCTTGTCGGCGACCAGGGCCTTGTCAGCGGGGCCGGCCTTGGATCCCGAGGCGGCGTAGCCAAAGGCGATGTGCTTGCTCTGGACCGCGCTGACCGCGAGCTGATCTGCGCCGACGCTGGCGACGGCGAGGTGCCCCGTCGTCACGCAGCCCGAACAGCTCAAGGCGTCCGCGGACGCGGCGCGGATCGCATGCGGCACGGGCAGGATGGCCCGCCGCGGCAGCTCCGGGTCCGAGCCGATCTGCACGCCAACGTGGCTCACAGCCGACGCCGTCTCGGCGCTCAGCGGGTTCTTGGGGTCGACGCCCAGGGTCGTGGCGAAGATGCCACCCTTGACCGGCACGGCGAGGAAGAGCTGCTCCCAGGTCGACTCGGTCGCCTCCTTGCTCGGGTAGAGCGCGACCTTCATCGCATACTCGCCATCGGCGACCGGACCGCCCGCGACGGTGGCGAGGTGGCCCTGCACCGCGAGCTGGACGGGCGCAGCGAGCACGTCGGAGCTGGCGACGAGGCTGGCGGCGAGGCTGGCGACGAAGACGGCGACGAGGACGGCGGTCACGCTCGGCAGCCGCGCGGCGACTCGAACGGACGGGGACTGGTGGCGACCGGGCATGGCGGGGCTCCTGAGCTGAGGACGGCGGTCATCGTAGGGGGTCGCGCCTGGACGGGCAAGGGCCCAAAGTGCCCGTCACAAGAGGCAATGCCGGCTCGGCGCGGACCACAGGAGTCGCGCACCCTGCCCGGCCGGCGCGACGACCACCACCACGACCGGGGTCCGGAGCAAAATCGCAGATCCGAACGCCAGTTTCCTCTAGACCTGCCCGCCTCTGACTGCCATGCTTCGGACATCAACCAAACGGCGCTGAGCCCAACCAGAGGAAACACGGTGGAAGACAACCGACGCCGAGCTGTCAGGGACTCGACCGTTCGTGTGACCAAAGGACCGCTGGCGGCCCTGCGCGACGTGCCGACGCGGTCGTGCGTGGTCGTCATCGCCGGCCTCGACGCGGGCAACTCGGTGACGGTCGGCGAGACCCCGATCGAGGTCGGCCGCGATGGGCAGTGCGGCCTCACCCTGCGCGACGACGGCGTCTCGCGCCACCACATGCGGGTCCAGCTGCTCAAAGACGGCCGCCTTGAGGCCCGCGACCTCGACAGCTGCAATGGCTCCTTTGTCGACGGCCGCAGCTTCGAGACGCTGACGCTCGCGCCGGGCGAGAAGATCCTGCTGGGTCTGAACTCGGTGATCCGCTTCGAGATCCAGGACGGCTACGACCAGGCCTACCATCGGCAGATGTACGACGCCCGTGTGCGCGACTGGCTCACCGGAGTCCACAACCGGCGCTACTTCGACGAGCAGCTGCCGCTTGAGCTGTCGTACGCCCGCCGCCGAAAGCGACCCATGGCGGTGATGCTGATCGATGTGGACCTCTTCAAGCATGTCAACGACGAACACGGCCATGCTGTCGGTGACGCCGTGCTTGTGGCGCTGTGCCAGACCCTGCGCGGCGCCCTGCGGGCCGAGGACCTGCTGGCCCGCGTCGGCGGCGAGGAGTTCGCCGTGTTGGCGCGTGATACGGACTTTGAGGCCGCTCGCCGCCTCGCCGAGCGGCTGGTCGAAGCTGTCGCGGCGCTCAAGGTGGTGCATGAGGACTGCGCCGCGCCGATCGCGATCACGATCAGCGTCGGCGCGGCGGTGGTGGAGCCGGAGTCGGCCGCCGACGTGCGCGCCGTGCTCGCCGCCGCCGACCGCAACCTCTACGCGGCCAAGGACGCGGGCCGGAACCGCGACTGCGTCTCTCGCCT
>CALGHC010000407.1 GCA_937915965.1 uncultured Myxococcales bacterium | reverse complement strand
TCGCCGCCACGAGCCACAGGCGCTGTCGCCGTCGCCGTCGCCGTCGCCGTTCCGTCCTCGAAGCGGCCGTTTCGCTTGCCGTTCTGAGGCTCCTGTGCCTCGTAATCATTCACCTTCGACGCCGTCTCGTGGACTGTCAGCGCTGCCATCTTCTGCTCCTCCTGCCTCTTCTCGACTTGCTTCCGTTGTGTTCTTCGCGGCCGTATTTCCCCGTGTTCGTGTGGTCATTCTGGTGGTCAGGGTGCCAGCTGCGTCTGATGTCACATGGCCCTCACCGTCCCCCGCCCGTCGCCCCACGCGTGCCTGCGCCTTGTCGCTGCCGCCCTGTCGCTGCAGCGACCTCGCTGATGTTGTGTGCACCCACGCTTGGTCAACCTGCCCACCCCTACCGATCGCGGTCAACCCGCTTTTGCAGTCTCCAGCGGGCAAGGCCGCCGTCAACTTTTTTCCACAACACCTTGGGATCGCGCGCTCATCAATCCACAACATATTGTGGTTTCATCTGCTTGCCGCGTGGGGGGCGAGAGATGCCCGGTGCCCTTGTGGTGCGCAAGTCAAATGCCACGGTTTGGCCAAATCGACATCGACCCGCGAAGGGCACCGAGACCCGAATGACGCCGCAAGACCCCTGATCTGGCGCCGAATCTACGCGAATCGACTCGCCTGGAGGCCCGACCGCTGGGGGTGATCAACGTTCCACCGCCGCCTTCCGTCGCAAGGGGGGCTGCGGCGCAACGGCGTGTTATCACGGCGGAACTGTCGCGGCAAAGGCAAACAGCCCGAATTCCTGGCACAATGACCCGAGTCCCGCGAACCGGCCCGCAGCGGTAGCCCCAGGGACGGTCGGCTTGACGGACGTTGCAAGCCCGGGCCGTCTCCCGTATCAAGCAGCCGTCTCCCCATAGCGTCCATCCTGTGGGCGGGGGCAGATCTCTGGAGCCCCTCAATGAAATTCATCGATGAAGCCACCGCGGTCGTCGTGAGCGGCAAGGGCGGCGACGGCAGCCGCAGCTTCCGGCGCGAGAAGCACGTCCCCAGGGGCGGCCCGGATGGCGGCGACGGTGGTCGCGGCGGCGACGTGGACGTCGTCGCTAGTCGTCGGTCGCGCTCCCTCCTCGACTACCACGACAACCGTCTCCACCAAGCCGAGCCCGGCAACGCGGGCGCCGGTTCCCGCAAGACCGGTCGGTCCGGTCAACGCCTGGAGCTGATCGTGCCGCCGGGGACCCTCGTCCGCGATCTTGAGACTGGAGAGCTTCTGGGCGACCTGGTCGCCGACGGCGACCGTGTATCGGCCGTCCGTGGCGGTAACGGCGGTTTCGGGAACGCCCGCCTCGCCACTTCCACCCGGCGCGCGCCGGACTTTGCCCACGGCGGCCAGCCGGCGCAGACGCGCACCCTGCATTTCGAGCTGAAGCTGCTCGCTGACATCGCCCTCGTCGGCCTGCCCAACGCAGGGAAGTCGTCCCTGATTCGGCGGATCTCAGCGAGTCGTGCCGCCGTCGCCGACTACCCGTTCACCACGCTGATTCCGAATCTGGGCGTGGTCCGCCATCGCGGCCGCGTCTTTACCGTCGCCGACATTCCCGGTCTGATCGAAGGAGCCGCAGACGGCGCCGGTCTCGGCACCCGCTTCCTCAAGCATGTCGAGCGCTGCGAGGCCCTCGTCTGGGTACTTGATTCCCTCAGCGACACCGAGCCAGCCGAAGCACTCGCCGTGTTGCGCGAGGAACTGGGCAAGCACGATGCGTCGCTCCTCAACCGTCCCTCCTGCGTGCTCCTCCACAAGACAGACCTGCTTGGCTCGGCGGCGGCCGCCGCCGTCGAGGCCCTTGCCCAGACCCTCGGCGAGCCCGTGATGGGCGCGTCTTCCATCACGGGAGCCGGTGTTGAGAAGTTCCTTGACGCCATGCTGCCGTGGTTGCCGGCCGAAAGAGAAGAGGCACCTGAGCCAGAAGCATGGGACCCGATGGAGCGGCGCGGGTGATTCGACTCGTCGGCGCCCCGCCGCCGCTTCCCGCAATGGATTCGCAGGTTCTCGCTGCCCTTTGCCGTAAGTACAGGAGAAATGGATGGGATCGGAGTCGTTCCGGAGCAGGCGTTGCGTTGACGGTAGGCGCGCGCCGGCCTATACTGCCGCGCCGATGGAGACGCGAGGCCCAAACCGCGCAGCGTGAACAAAAACCTGTCACTCGATGGCCTTTGGTGCGAGTTTTCCGGTAGGCTCGCCCAGTTGCCCAGCCACCACGCACAGCGCGGGGGTGGCCGCCGGCGGCAGAACTCTGGTTGTTGAAAGAGGAATCGATGCTGAACCCGACACGACGAATCGTGACCTGTGCGGCAGTGCTTGCCGCCCTTGTCGCCGCCTCGACCTCGGCCTTGGGCCAACCCGGCCCGGACGCGGCT
>CALGHC010000406.1 GCA_937915965.1 uncultured Myxococcales bacterium | reverse complement strand
TTGGCGACCGCGTTGATATTCGAACAGAAGGGCGAGGGTGCATGGAAGGACAGCGGCCGCAACGACATGCCTCCGCTCAACGGGGTCTTCGTCTCGCCGACCGGCAAGGCGGTCACCGCCGGCATGGGCGGTATTGTCCTGGAGCGCACGGTCTACTACTGGGAGGAGCTGCCCTACCCGGAGACGGATGCCGACTGGCACGCGGTCTGGATCGATGAGGAGGACGGCGTCTGGGTTGCGGGCGGCAACCTCGGCTCGATCGCCGCGATGAACAACGGCACCGTCTTGCGCTATGCGAAGTAGCGCCGACGCCGCACAGAGACCTTGAGGCGAGTGATGTACAACGAGCGGCCCCACCGAAATCAAGTCAAACTGATCTTGCAGCATGCGCTGGTCGCCGCGATCGCTTGTGCCCTGACCGCATGCAGCACCGAGACGAGTCGCGTCGAACAGGACCTGGGCCCAATCGAGAACGTCGTCGACGACATCGCTCGGACGGTCTGGCCGGGCCTGGACCGCAGCGACGGCAGCCGCTACATACGTCATATCAATGGCTTCTTTGACGAGGAGATCACGGGCTACTGGTTCGTCGGCTTCGCCTCGCGGATCACGGCCGATGCGTTCTTCTTCTGTCGCGAGGGGGAGACGACCTGCCCATTCGACGCGGACGGCCGCTTCGACGACAGCAGTCAGGTCGGGCTACCGGTCTTCGCGCGGGTGCCCGGCGAGGCGGCTTTTTCGCCATTTTGGATGGCTTGGGTGGTGCGCGTGCCGGACGACTACCAGCCCAACGAGCTGAAGTCTGCCTACGGAATCGAGAGCGCGGCCAGCGCCGGCCGCGTTCGCATCGAGCAGCACTACCACGACTTCGGTGGCGCCGTTGGCCCGGACGAGACGATCATGCACTGCCTGCTGGTCCTCAAGGGCACCGAGCTGGAGCGCAACGGTACAACGATCGTCGGCACCGACAAGCCGATGAAATACGTCAAGCCGCGCATGGGCTGGCACAAGCAGTACCAGGTCGAGTTCTACGACTTTACGATCAGCGAGGGCCTCTTCCCGCCTGATCCGGTCTCCGATCAGCGGCCCTACATGCCGTTCTCTGACATATTCGTGCTGTTTCGTGACTGCAAAGGCGAGCAGGATCAGATCGACGCGGCCTGTGCGGGCGACAAGGACAAGACGACGGAGTGTGCCAACGCCAAGAAGGCCAAGGGCTACGTCTGTGATCACCTCAACAACGAGCTGCCCGGGGCCATCAGCGAACGCGGTATCGAGACCGACATGACGGGAGATGGCGACAAGTCGGACACCAACAACGTCATCGTCGCCTTCCCCGGGGTGCCTCCGGCGAGCGCCGCCGATCCGGTGTACTCGCCGCTGTGGCGCATCAACGTGGTCGGGGTGCCGGCGGCCTCCAAGGACAAGATCTCGCTGATCGACGACACGCTCGTGCAGGACGACTCCGAGGTGCGATCGGTCAAGCGCATCCGCGAGCTCGTCACCGACGACATCCTCGCGAAGCCGGTCTTCATGAGCGAAGCGATGGCCGGCAACGCGATCCCGGGCAACGACGGCAAGGTCTTCTTCAGCTGCCCCTCGCAGGTGCCCGATGAGTAGAACCCGACCCGCAACGAACGCAGCCGCAATCGGCGTCGCGCTGCTGGTGGCGCTGGTGGCATGCGATCCCGCCCCGGACGTCGAACCGCAGGTATGCCGCAAGCCGGAGGCGGCGGTGCCCGAGCTGGGCGTCGGCAACCTCGCGACCGGCTTCCAGTCGATCGAAGACGGCGCCGGCGTGACCGTCGCGCTCGGCCCGCAGGGCCTGCACATGGTGGTGCTCAGCATGCGCCTGACCGGTTTCGAGTTGCCCACCGCCGGCGCCAAACGCACCCGCGTGCGCGCCTCGGTGCGCGACCAGGGCAAGGTGATCGCTGGCGCCGACGATCCATCCGTGCAGCCGTCCAAGATTGACGGCGATCAGGTCGAATTCGTCGGTATCCGGGCGATCTTCCAGGCCGACGAGGTCGACCCGCTCGACGGAGTGCTCGCCGACTTCCACATCAGCGTGCGCGACGGTTGTGGTCGGGAGATCGAGGCAACGCGGCAGCTCGTCCTCGAGGTGCCTTCGGCGGACAAGTGATCGGCGCGCTGGGCAAGAGGCGGTTGCGCTGCACGACTGGCTTGTTCGTCACCCTCGCCAGCTGCGCTCTATTGGCGGCCCAAGCGTTTGTGTCGAACGCGACACCAGCTACGCCTGTGCTGCCGGCTACGAACGCTGCACCAACGGCGCGCGCGGCTCGGGCACCGGCCGGGCAGCAGCCAGCGGTCAGCCCAACGGCGGCCGGCTTCGCACGCGATCAGATCTTCTTCGTTGCGCGCGCGCCGGAGCCGCTGCTGCTCGCTCTGATCATCCAACGCAGCCGCGAACACCCCGCTGCCGACGCCAAAGAGGGCGCGATCACGATGCGCCTTGAGGCCAAGGCCTTCGTCGGCTGGAAGGACCGCTGGCAGACACCGTTTTGGGAGCAGGTGGCAGTGCCCGTGTGGCCCGGCGACGATCTCGGTGCCGCCGTGCGCGCCTGGCGCGACAGCCGCGGAAGCCGTGACATGCGGATCACCTGGACGCCCGGGCGAGGCGGCGGCTTCGTCTTGGGACTGCGCCGCAAACAAGGAGGCCTGCGGCTGGAGGTCGGCCCGCTGGCTGACGCCGGTGAGGGCGATGACCCCCATGGCACGGTTCGGTGGCGCTCTGCTGCGGCCCGGCTGCGCTACAACGGCCGGACCTTCGACGGCACCGTCGTCGTCGAGCGGCTCGTGAAGGTCCGCACCGCCTGGCCGACCTTCGGGCGCTTCGAGATGTGGCTGGTCTCCCTGCCCGACGGCGGCCTCGTGGTCGGTCGCCACCAGCTCGGCGACGTACAGACCGGCCGTGGCCTGTATGTGAGCGCCCGTGGCCCACGTGTCGCACCTTTCCGGGTGGTCGCCACGGCGAGCCGCGCCGACGCGCCGACGGGGTACGCCCTGCCGACGAGCTGGCGAATCGGCGACGGCGACAACGACGGCGCAGGCGACGTTCCTGGCGGCGTTGGCGGCGACGGCCAGGGCATAGTGGCCTTGCGGCGCAGCGGCGGTCAGACCGGTCGGGGTCGGGCCCCGGGCGGCGCGGCAGCGGTATACGACGTCTCGCTCGCGATCAGCGGGGCGATGGGCGGCGCGGTGGG
>CALGHC010000405.1 GCA_937915965.1 uncultured Myxococcales bacterium | reverse complement strand
GGCGAGGCGGGCGAGGCGGGCGAGGCGGGCGAGGCGGGCGAGGCGGGCGAATCGGCATCACCGCCCGAGCCAAGGCCCGGCTTGGCGAGGCCGCGCATCACACCGCGACCTTGCAGGCGTTGCAGCAGCGGGGCGGTCACGAAGGGCCGCACGATTGGCTGTGGGACGCCCCTGAAGGGCGCCTCGATCATCTCGCGAGAGGGCACCTGGATGGCTGGGTTGATCGTACGGCCCCCCGGCCGCCGTTCGGGCAGGCGATCTCCCGCGGGCGGCGCCGCCTGTGGCGCCAGCGCGTCGTCGGCGCCGGCAGAGCCCCCGCGTTTGGCAGGTTCTGGAACGGCGACGGCGGGGGTGATCAGCTCCGCGGCGCCTTCGGCGTCTGAGGGCGGCAGCCACGGCAGCGTACCGAGCAAGGCCCGCTCCAGGTCTTCGATGGGGTCGTCGATGATCGCAGGCACGATGCCGATGGTGGCGAGCAGGCGCCGCGTCAGGTCGCGAGCGAGCAGACGACCGGCGGTGGCGCGGACCTGATCGGCTCGGTCGACGGCTTTCGGCTCGGGCCAGGGCTCGGGGTGCGGGTTGATGAAGACCTGCCAGTGTCCGCGCTGGGAGAGCTGATGGAGGTCGCGCAGCTCGCGCTCGAAGCGCTGCTCGCCCTCGCCGAGCTCTTTGTAGACGACGATGTAGTCGTAGTAGCGACCGTGGGTGCGCCAGCGGAAGCTGTCGTGGCTGTCCCAGGGCGGCGCGGGCTTGCGCAGCTCGGGGCGCAGGACGACCGGCTTGGAGCTGGTGTCGGCGAAGGAGTACGGCACATAGCCGCCGCGCATCACCGCATAGTACTCGCCGATGTTGTTGAAGACGTGCTCGCGCAGGTAGCGGCTCTCGCGCTTCGACCGCAACGTCAGGACCGCCTTGCCCGGCGGGATCTGGGCATAGGCCTCGCGGATCGCGCCGAACTCGGTGCGCGCGAGCAGGAAGGCGCCGGCCGTGGCCAGCGGCAAGATGACGGCGGCGAGAACCAACAGCGCGGTACCGATGTGGGCCTTCCAGCGCAGCGGCCACAAGGGCAGCAGGGGCCGGATCGGCAACGCGCACACCGCGAGCACGGCGAGCACCTCGACGAGGCGAAAATCGACGCCCCACAGCCAGATCGGCTTGAAGAGGTGACGTGGCAGGATGAAGTACGCGGTCGTCGTGAAGGCCAGCGCGGCGCCGATATAGGTCACGCCGCGGATCCGCGGCATGCGGCGTCTGCCGATCAGCCAGTCGAGGACGCGGTCGCGGGTGGATTGCGACGGGCGGTCCTCTCCGCCAGCGAGGTCGGTCTCGGGGAGATCCGTCTCGAGGAGATCGCCGGCGGCGCGAGAGCGGCGACTGGCGAGGACGGTCAGCCAGTGGACCATGCCCAGCAGCCACAGGGCGCTGACCAGCTCGCCCGGTCGCTGCAGCAGCAGGTCCATCGGCCCCTCGATCTGCGGCCGGGCCTCGCTGGCAAAGGACGTGAACATGCGCTCGAAGATCTGCGTGAGATCCGCCATCGGCCCGAGGTGGTCACCCTGGTAGATGTTGCTCATGCGCTCGATAAAGCCCGCGCCGCGGCCCACCGCTGCCTGGTCGCTGGTCTGCACGCCATCGGCAAAGACGAAGTAGCTCAAGAACCACGGCGCCAGCACACCAAGCGAGGGCAGGCCGAGCAGGAGCTCGCGCAGCGGCCACCACACCGCCCGCACGAGCCCACCACGCAGGCCGATGACCAGGGCGAGCAGGGGCAGCAACGCCAGGCTCACGCCCCACAGCAGGTAGTGGGTCACAGCGAGCAGGACCATCCAGCCGGCGATCGCGGCGGCGCCCTTCCAGGTGGGTCGGCGCAAGAAGCGCAGGTGGGTCGCCAGCAACCAGAGGAACACCGGGATGCTCATCAGGTAGTTGAAGAAGCCCATGAAGAAGTCGGCGTTGAGCATCCACGGGAAGACCGCCAGGAGTAGCCAACGGTCATGCCCAGCGGCGCGGATCAGCGACAGCGCCGACCACGGCAGCGCCGCGACGCAGAGAGTGAGCACGACGCGGTTGGCCCACTCGACACCGCCTAGATAGGCCAGCCAGTCGACGAGCTTGTAGTACGACAAGTACGGAACGATCGCGTCGACGCTCTCGTAGTAGTGCGGGTAGAGGGCGTCACGACCGTAGTCGTGCATGATCGTCATCAAGTGCAGATGCGAACCAGCGTCGAGCAGCGGCAGGATGTCGCTGACCCAGATGGGCGCGACACCGAGGAGCGTGAAGGCGATGGCGACGGTGTAGAAGACGACGTCGTAGCGCGACCCGGGTGGTCCCGCCGGCGAGGCAACGTCAAGCTGGGCGGGAGTGGGGGTCATCGGCACGGGCGGTCTGGCGCGGGAGAGGTGCCGACGCGGCGCGAGGATAGGTCACGGCGGCTCGCCAGCCAACCATCACTTCACCGGGCGCGCACAGCGGAAGCCGAGCGTCTCGTCGCTGCCGGTTGGCCACATGATGTAGCGCAAGCCCGGCTCGCACTGGAAGTCTCCCGCCTTGAGGTGGCCGCCGCGAACGACGACTTTGACCGCGATCTCCGTGTTCTTGGGATCGATCGCCGGTTGGTCGCCAAAGCTCGCGTAGTACGCGGCGTCGTACCAATCGGCGGTGAACTCGTTGAGGTTGCCGGCCAGATCGTAGTGGCCGTAGGGCCCTCGACCCTTTGCGGAACCCGTCGTGACCGCCCAGGTCGTGTCGACGCCGCAGGCGAAGTCGGTGTTCTGTTCCGGATCCAGGCGCCACACCCCCTGCTCGCCGCAGATCGGGTCATCGTTGCCCCACGGGTAGCGCCGCATCTTGCCGGCGCAGCCCGCCAGGCCGCCGTTCTCGTCGCAACGACCGCGGGCGGCGAGCTCCCACTCGGCCTCAGTCGGCAGCCGCCCCCCCTCGGCGGCCCAGGCGCAGTAGCCGGCCGCGGCGCCCCAGGAGAC
>CALGHC010000404.1 GCA_937915965.1 uncultured Myxococcales bacterium | reverse complement strand
GGCCTGGGTCCTTGGCGTCAACACCCTCGGCAACCTGGGCGGCGCGCTGGCCGGCGGCTTCTTGCTGATGCCCCTCCTGGGCGTCGAGGGGCTTCTGGTCGCCGGCGCGGTGCTGTCGCTGGCGACCGCGGCCCTGGCCGCGAGCGCAAGCCGGTGGCGCCTGGGCATCGTGCTGCCGCTTGTGGGTGCGGCGGCCGCCGTCGTCGTCGCCACCGTCGCGCCACCGGACGTCTCCCTCCTCTATCGGGGCTTGTTCCGAATGCGCTCGAAGTCGGTCGCCGGCGCCATGCGCGACGTGGCCGCGGCGCGGCTGCCGGCCCTTGTCTACCGCCACGACGGCAAGGACACATCGGTCAGCCTCGATCGTCTCGCCGATGGCAACCTGAACTTCCGCATCGGCGGCAAGATCGACGGCGGCACGACCGACGCGCCGACGCAGTCGATGTTGGGCCATCTGGGCTTCGTCTTCCGCCCCGCCGCGCGCGACGTCCTGGTGATCGGTTTGGGGAGCGGTCAGTCGGCGGCAGCGGCCGCGGCGCACGCGCAGACCCGGGTGCTTGTCGCCGAGATCTCGCCTGGCATGGTTGGTGTGACTCGGGCATTCGGACCTCACAACCAGCACGTCCTCGAGAACCCGCGGGTAGAGGTGGTCTACACCGACGGCCGGGAGCTGCTGCGCGCGCAGCCCCCGGCCAGCTACGACCTGATCGCCTCGGAACCGTCGAATCCCTGGGTCGTCGGCGTCGCCGACCTCTACACAGTCGAGAGCTTCACCCTGATGCGCAGCCGCATGCGACCCGCTGGCGTCCTGGTGCAGTGGGTGCAGGCCTACGAGATCGACGACAGCCTGCTCGCAGACATCATCTGTACGCTGCACAGCGTCTTTGACCACGTCGCCATCTTCCGCATGGCGCCCAACGACCTCGCCCTGGTCGCTTCGGCGATGCCGCTCGAGGTCGACACGAGGACGGCAGCCGCAGCGCTGGCCACCCCCGCCGTCCAGGCGGAGATCACCGGCCACGCCGGCGTCGCCCTGCCGCACAGCCTCGACGAGTTCCTGGTCACCCAGCTGTGCGGCACGGCCACGGTGGACCGCCTCTGCGCCGCCGACCGCAGCCTCCTCCTCGAGCGTTTCCTGCGGGTCGAGTACGCGGCGCCGCGTGCCTTCTTCGCCGGTCAGTCGGCGCGCCGCCTGCTCGCGGCGATCGACACACGTGTGGGTGGCGAAGCGGACACCGTCCTTGGTCGCGAGATGAGCGTCGCGCCCCTGGACCACGGTCGGCGGCGGGCGCTGCATCGATTTCTGCGCACCTCGGCCCACCGCGAAGAGATGGGCCTCGTCGCCGCCACGGCCGACGCCAGCGAGCTGCCGATCGGCACCCAACTTGCTGCCGCCGGCCTGCCCGACCCCGCCAGCGTCGATGTCGCCGCGCGCGCGCGTCACTGCGACTTCCTCGGCAAGCAGGGTTTGTTCGGTGCCGGCGCGCGTACGATGTTCGGCGCCGCGGACCTCGGGCCGCGCGTGGCCGCGTGGCAGCAGGCGTGCCGCTGAGTCTGTCTGGGAGCGCTCCGTCCATGTCCTACCGCGTCCGTCTGATGATCTGGTACACGCTCGCGGTCGGCTCGATCGGCGCGCTGCAGCCGTTCCTGATGGTGACCTTCGCTCGCGAGGGCCTCGACCCGACGACCTCCTCAGCGATGATGGCGCTCTTCCCCGGTGCCTTTCTGATCGCCGCGCCGCTGTGGGGCTGGCTGGCCGACCGGACGGGGCGCTCGACTCCTTGGATGCGGATCGCGGCGGTGGGCGCGGCCGCAGGATCCATCGCGCTCACCTTCGCGCACGGGGCCATGGCGATCGCCCTGTCAGCGACCGTCCTGGCGATGTGCCGGGCGCCGCTGGGGCCGCTCGTCGACGTGGCTACGGTGCACGCGCCCGGCTCACGACCAGAAGACTACGGTCGAATCCGGCTGTGGGGGTCGGTTGGTTTCGCCGCCGGTGTCGGCCTGGTTGGCCTGGGGATCGACGCGGTACCGCGGCTGCCGATGATCGCCGGCACGGTGCTGATCTGCGCCGCGGCGGTGTTCACCTTCGCCCTGCCGGACCCCGGTGGCGCTGGGGTATTGACCCTCGGCCAGCGGCCGTGGCGCCTGCTGCGGGTGCCGGGCATGGCGGCGCTGCTCGGCGCCAGCGTGCTGCACGGCGTGGGCCTGGCGACCTACGACTTCTTCTTCAGCCTGCACATGGAGCGACTGGCCGGGCCGCCGGGCCTCACCGGCATCGCCTTCGCGATCGGCGTCGCCGTGGAGGTCGGCGTCATGGCCGCTGCACCGGTCCTGCTAAGGCGTTTTGGTGCCGCGCGCATGGTGCAGGTGGCCGTCGCCTTGGCGATCCCGCGCTGGTTGGTCACGGGCCTGATCGATGACCCATTCGTACTCGCCGCGACGCAGGCCCTGCACGGCGTATCGTTCGGCGCCTTCTGGATCGGGGCGGTCTCCCTCGTCGCCGAGCGCGCCCCCGGCAACCTGCGCAACTCGGGTCAAGGTCTGCTGATGGCCGCCAACGCCGGCCTCGGCCCGCTGCTCGCTACCTTGCTTGCCGGCACCACGGTGGCGTCGGTCGGCACCCACGGCCTCTTCTTGATCGACGCTGCGCTGGCGGTGGTCGCGACGGCCCTTGCCGTCTTCGGCCTGTCGTCCTCGCGGCGTTCCACGGGCGAGGACGAGGGCCAGCCCTAGTTGGTAACAGGGTCAGTCCTAGTTGGTAGCAAACTGCAGCCGCAGCTCAAGGCGCCCATTCTCGCCGTCGGCCGGCGGCGGCACGCGCAGGCGTGCGACGTTCCCACGCACGCAGGCGAGTAGCCGGGTCGAATGGATGCCGTCGTTGGCGACCTCGACCTTGGCGACGCGGCCGTTGCCCAGGATGGTCACGCGCAACACCAGGACGCCGCGCAGCGACGGATTGGCGCGCAGCTCGCGCTCGTAGCAGCTTCGGAACGAGCCCGCGCGGCGGGCGAAGACGCGCGTCACTGCGTCCTTGCTGAGTTTGCCATCGAGCACGCGGACCGTGATCTTGGTGAGGCCGCGTACGCGTCGTTCGGCCTTGGCGGCTGGTGCGGACGCGCCGACGCGGCCGACTCCGGCCGAACCCTTGGATCCGCTTCCGCCCGAGCGGGACCCGCTTGAGCCGATCGAGGCGACGCCCACGCCGGCGGCGTCCTTGAATACGTCTGCGCTGGCACCGCCGCTGCCGCCCAATGCCTCTTCGACGCCGGTGCCGCCCTCGCCGGAGGTGCCCAAGACGTGCAGCACGCTCTTGTTGGCGACCTCCGCGCGGATCTCCGCCCGCCGCCTGGCCTGGCGGTCCTCTTCGGCCGCGCGCTTGCGAGGTGCACGCTTCGCTTCTGGTTCGGGTTCTGCTTCGGGTTCTGGTTCCGGCTGCGGTTCTTCGACGGCCTCTTCGGACGCTGGCTGGTCCTCCGTCGCTTTGTCGGCGGCCTCGGCGCTGCCCGGCGCCGCCGAACGCGCGGCGCCCTCGGCTGACCCAGCCGCCTCCTTCTCGCTGTGCCGACCGGCTGCGCTGGTGCGGTCGGCTGCGGCGACGGCCGTCAAGCCGCTGTCGCTCGACTTCGGTGCCCGCCAAGCCAGGCTGACGCCGACGCGCTGGCTGCGCCCACCC
>CALGHC010000403.1 GCA_937915965.1 uncultured Myxococcales bacterium | reverse complement strand
GCGGCGGCAGACGCCCTGCCCCATCGGGACCGGTTGGCCGCGAACGCGCTCGAAGCGGGCCGGCCGCTGTGGGCGCGGGCGCCGGCGGGTATGTTGCCCGACGCGCTGGTCGCCTACGAGGCGCTGGGGCGCTCGACGGTCACCGTGGTCCTGCGGACGGTCCTGGGCGGTGTCGGCGAGCTGCTCGACTTCCTCGCGCTGATCAGCCCCGACGGCGACGTACCGGCTGCCCACGTGGTGGCGTGGGCGACGACCATCTTTGGCTACCTCGCCCTGTTCACCGTTGTCGCCGCGTCGATCTGGCTCGGCTTCCCGGTGCGACCCCTGCAGGCGACGGGCCCTTCGACGCACCGGGACGGTACCCGGCGCACCAGCGGCGGACGCGGATGGCGGTGGCTGCGAGAGAGCCGGGCGCGGCGATGGACCGGTCTGGCGCTGCGCACGGTCGTGCCCGGCGGCGACGATCTGTTCGGCAGCCGGCCAGCACGCGGCGCTGCTGTCTTTGCCGTCGCGTGTACGGCGTTCTCGCTGTGGTTGTGCATCGCCCGCGGCGGTGTCATCAGCAATGTCGCCGAGCCGATCACCCACGGCTGGTTCGACACCAGCTTTACCGACGTCTTCTACCCCGAGTACGAACAGATCGGTCTGGCCGCACGTGTCGTCGCCGTCGCCGTCGTCCTGGGACACATCGCCTGGCGGCTGTGGCGGGAGTCGCGCGCCCCCGCTTCGTGATCGAATGCGCTCCGACCCGCCTTGGGCCAACCGGCCTTCGGGTCCGGCGCGTGCCCCGCTCGCCCCCCGCATCGCGGTGGTCGCGCTGTCCACCCCCAATGTGGTATTGCCGCCTTCCTTCTGGCTCGAGGTTCCGCCCATGTTGCACTTGCTCTGTTCCATCCGTCCCACCGGCTCTGCCGGTCCCGCGCGCCTCGCAGGCCTCGCACGTCTCGCGCGTTGCGCGCCAATCGCCCTCGCGGCGCTGGCCATCGCGTGCAGCTCGGACACGACGCCGAAGTCCTCCGGGGACGCTGGTGACGCGTCCACAGGCGCTGCCGACACGAGCGGCGACACATCTGGCGGCGGCGGCAATCTGCCAGCCGAGATCGTCGTCTGCGACGGCACGCCGGCGCCCGCGACTGATCCCGGTGACGATGTCTGCGCGGTCGTCAAAGGCACCGCGGCGGGCATGCTGATCGTCGGCGACGTGCTGACCCCCGGCCGGGTCTACGAAGGCGGAGCGGTGCTGGTCGACGGCGCTGGGATGATCGCCTGCGTGGGCTGCGATTGCGCGGCCTCTGCGGCCGACGTCACCCGCGTGCTCTGCCCCAACGGTGTGGTCTCGCCTGGGCTGATCGACGCCCACAATCACGTCGGCTGGCTCAACGACAAACCCTGGACCGCCATCGGCGCGGGCGTCGACCCGAAGATCCGCTGGGAGCACCGCCACGACTGGCGCATCGGCAAGCGCGGCAACCCCAAGGTCAAAACCGGCGGGGGCGGCGCCAAGACCAACGAGAAGACCTGGGGCGAGCTGCGCTACATCCTCACGGGTGGCACGGCCATGTTCGGTTCGGGGGACCTGGGTGGCCTGCTTCGCGATCTGGACGCGACTGGCAGCGGCAAGAACGGGCTCGGCCAGCCCGGCGCCTACTACGACACCTTCCCGCTCGGCGACTCCAACGGCACGCAGCTCTCGATCGGCTGCAAATACCCCAACATCCGAGACACGATCGGCGGGTCCTACGACGCCTACGGGCCGCACGTCGCCGAGGGCATCGACGCCGAAGCCCGCAACGAGTTCCTCTGTCTCACGGGCCAGGGCGACGGCGCCAAGGACAGCTTGGACGGGCGCGCCGCGCTGATTCACGGCGTCGGCCTCACCGCCCCGGACATCGCCTTCGCGGCATCCAAAGGTATGAAGCTCATCTGGTCACCGCGCTCGAACGTCTCGCTCTACGGCGACACAGCGCTGGTGACGGTCTACGACCGCCTGGGCGTTTCGATCGGCATCGGCACGGACTGGGTCCCAAGCGGCTCGATGAACATGCTGCGCGAGCTCGCCTGCGCGGACTACCTCAACCAGAACCACTACGGCGGCTACTTCAGCGACGAGGCGCTGTGGCGCATGGCCACACTCGGTTCGGCCCGGGCGCTGGCGCTCGACGACGCGACCGGCGTGCTGATGGCGGGTCGCTTCGCCGACATCGCGATCTACGACCGCGGCACGCACGCAGCCTATCGCGCCGTCCTCGCAGCTGGCCCACAGGACGTGGCCCTCGTCGTGCGTGGCGGCGAGGCGGTCGCTGGCAACGCGGCCGTTGTCGACGCCCTTGTGAGCGACTGTGACGACATCGGCGATGTCTGCGGCAAGACCAAGCGCGTCTGCCTCAAGCGCGACACCGGGCTGAGCTGGACGGAGCTCAAGGCCGCGATCGGCGAGCCAGCGTACCCGGCCTTCTTCTGCGGCGTGCCCGCCGACGAGCCCAACTGCGTGCCCGAGCGGACCCTGGAGAACGACTCGATCAATGCCTCGACGCTCTACCCTGACCAGACCCTCGTCGACGATCAGGACGGCGACGGCATCGCCACCAGCAAGGACAACTGCCCAACCATCTTCAACCCGATCCGGCCGCTCGATGGCGGCAAGCAGGCCGACATCGACGGCGACGGCCTCGGTGACGCATGTGATCCCTGTCCGCTCGACGCCGACACGACGTCGTGCACGATCTTCGACGGCGACGACCCCGACGGCGACGGCCACAAGAGCTTCACCGACAACTGCCCGGCGCTCGCCAACGAGGATCAGGCCGACAAGGACAAGGACGGCAAGGGCGACATCTGCGACCCCTGCCCGGACCACGCCAACCCCGGCGCCGAGGGTTGCCTGGCGACCATCCCGGCCATCAAGACCGACACCGCGCTGCAGGGCAAGCGTGTCGCCGTGGTCGGCGTTGTGGTCACGACCGTCGCTGGCAACGGGATCTTCATTCAGCAGGCGGGTGACCCGGCGGTCGAGGACGGCGGCATCTTCGTCTACCTTGGCGCAGCGCCGAAGCCGGCCACGGGCGCGATCGTCGACATCACCGGCGCCGCGGTCGGCATCTTCTTCGACCAGGTACAGCTCACCGACGCCACCTGGAGCGACACGGGCGCCACCGCCACGGTTGTCGCCCTCACGCTGACGGCCAACGACGTCGAGGCGGCGGTCAAGGCGGGCGCCGTGTCGCCGTGGGAGGGAAGCCTCGTGCGCGTCGAGGGCGTCGAGGTCACCGATGCCGATCCGGAGGGAGGCGGCGGCGACGTCGACAACCTCAACGAGTTCGTGGTCACGGGCGACTTGCGCGTCGACGACGGCGTCTGGCCGGCTGAAACGCCCTTCATCGATCCCCCGCCAGCCAAGGGGGACGTCTTCGCAGCGCTGACCGGCCCACTGTCGTGGCGCAATGGCTTCCTCAAGCTGTTACCGCGGGTGCCTGGCGACATCGTCTTGCCCCCGCCCGACGTCAAGGCCTTCTCAGCTCCGCTGGCCTGGCAACGGCTCGGCAAGGAGGGCGCGACCCTGGCACCCCCGCTGTCGATCGTCCTCGGCCACGCGATCACCGAGCCGCTCCAGGTCGAGGTCAGCAGCGATGACCCGGATGTCGCGACCGTCGTGGGTAGCCCGTTCACGGTCGAGGTTGGCGCCAAGGCTGCCGTGGTGATCGTCCACGGCAAGGCGGCCGGCACGACGACGCTGCGCGCCAAGCTGGTCGGCGGAACGGCCGAGGTCGACACCAAGCTCGTCGTCCTGACCGACGACGCCATGCCCGATGTCGCCACCATCGACCCGGTCGACGCGGCGGTGGTCGCCAACGCCAGCGCGGACTTCACCGTCACCCTCAGCCACCCTGCCCCGGTCGCGGGCCTGAGCCTGGCCGTCACCGTCGTCAACGGCGACTCCGTGTCCCTCGGTGCTGTCGCGGACGGCCCCACCTTCGCAGCCGACGCGCTGAGCGCCTCGTTCACCTTCGTCGCGGGCGCCGAGGCGACAAGCGGCAAGCTCACCGTTGGCCTGGTCAGCGAGGTCAGCGCGACGATCACGGTCGTCGACGCGGCCAGCCTGAGCCAGGACGTGTCGGGCTGGAAGATCGTCCAGACGGCATCAGACCGGACCTTTGTCATCCCTGACGGCACGCTGCTCAACGGCGGCGACTACCTGGTGATCGGCCGGGGCGCGGACAAGGCGGCGTTCGAGGCGTTCTGGCAGGTCACGCTGCCGGCCAACGCGATCTACCTGCAATCGGGCGAGGTCGGCTCCGAGTTCCCCAGCCTCAACGGCGACGAGACGTTCACGCTCAACGACGTGGCTGGCACCAAGGTGGACGGCCCGTCGATCCCGATGACGAAGACGGGAGATCGAGACTACCAGCGGCTTGTGCCCGTGGGTGCGGCCGACCTGGAGGCGTCGTGGAAGAAGGCCCCTGCCGACCCGGGCAAGGGACCGACGCCTGGATCGGGTCAGCCTGCGGGTGCGACCGCCAACGGGGTCTACATCAGCGAGGTCTCCGAAGCGTTCGGGACTGGCAACTACATTCACGAGTTCATTGAATTGCACTTTGACGGACCGAAGCCGTGAGCGAGATGCGCAGGAGGTTGTGATGGCGAGCCTGCAACCCGTCGGGTATCGAGGCGAGCGCGGCGACGAGGCCCGTCGCGAGGCGACCTGGGCGCAAGCCGCGTGTTTCGTCGCTCTGCTGTGTGCCGCCTGCACGACGCCCGACCAGGGCGCAGGCCCGCAACAAGTCGGCGAAGACACCGCCGGCGACGCGGTCATCGCCTTCGATAGTGGTCTGGATGTCGACGGCGCCGGCGGCCCCGCTGACGCGGCCGGCGCCGACGTGCCAGCCACGGACATTGTCGCCAGCGACGCGGCCGGCGAGACCGGCGACACGGTCCAGGACGCTGGCGACGACACAGGTTCGGACATGGGCGAAGGCGGCAGCGACACCG
>CALGHC010000402.1 GCA_937915965.1 uncultured Myxococcales bacterium | reverse complement strand
CCGCCCGCCATACGACCTGCGGCGCAAGAGGTGGTTGATGAGCCGAAAAGAACCACCCGAGCTGCTTGAGGGAGGCCGCCGCCGCCCATTTGAGGTCGCCAGGAAGACGATGAGCCGCCGCAGCTGGATCAGCTGGATGGGTCAGGCGGGCGCCCTCTCGCTCGCGGGCCTGGCGCTGCGCTGCACACCGGACGGCAGCTCGGACCTCGGCGGTGGGGCAGGGCAGCCCCTGGGGGGCGGCGACGCGAGCGGTACGACCGGCACGACCGACGCGACCGACGGCCAGTCTGCCGACTCGGCTGCGCCGGCCGAAGCGGGAGGGCTCGGCGAAGACGTTACCGCCGCGACCGACGCCGGCGCGACCTTGGACACAGGCGACCCGGCTGGCGCGGACGCTGGACCGCCGACCTCGATCGCTTTCGCGCCGACGAGCGACGCCGACACCACCATCAAGCCGTGGGGCGAGAACACCGTCGATCCCCAGGACGCCGAGGCCATCATCGCGACCTGGTCGCTGCGCGTCGACGGGATGGTCGAGACGCCGATCGAGTTGTCGTTCGCCGACCTGATCGCCCTGCTGCGCCAGGACCAGGTCACCGACTTCCACTGCGTCGAGGGCTGGTCTGTCTACGACATCCCCTGGAACGGCGTGCACATGTCGACCCTCTTTGACCTCGCCAAGCCGCTGGCCGGCGCCACCCACGTCACCTTCCACTGCGTGCAGGCCCCCAACGGCAAGAAATACGACGAGTCGCTGCCGCTCGACATCGCCCTGGAGCCCAAGACGATGCTGGCCTACGGCGCCGACGACTTCTCCCTGCCGCTGCGTCACGGCTTTCCCCTGCGCCTCGTGATTCCGCGGCTGCTTGGCTACAAGAACGCCAAGACCATCGAGCGCATCGAGCTCACCGACCACCCCGTCGACGGCTTCTGGGTCGAGCTGGGCTATCCCTACGACGCCGAGGTGCCGCCCGAGCGCCTGCGCCCGGGCAAGTACTAGCGGGCGCCTGGGCGAGGACGAGCCGGCGCCGCGACCGCGACAGACCGACGCGATTGCGCACGCTCGGCAGCCGCTGTAGTTTTCGCGTCTCTGTTCGAGGCGAAGCAAGCGA
Organism: uncultured Myxococcales bacterium; assembly: GCA_937915965.1. Classification (GTDB taxonomy): domain Bacteria; phylum Myxococcota_A; class UBA9042; order UBA9042; family UBA9042; genus CALGHC01. Next base: position 6,176 of record CALGHC010000402.1, on the reverse strand, counting down.
TGCAAGCGATGCGTGGGAGGCCCGAAGCGGCCGCAGCAATCTGGAACCCCGCCGGCAGGGCCCAAGCGGCCGAACGCGCTCGCGTCGAGCGGCTTGGATCGGCCCGGCGGCGCGGCGTGGTCCAGGCAGTCGTCGGACTGGTCGTGGCCAGCCTGCTGTTTGCCTATGGTGCGACGCTGATCGCCAAGGTCGTCTTCGCCGTCACCGCGCTCCTGGTCCTGGTCTCGCGCGCCTCGCCGCTGGGCGCCTACGCGCAGATCGAACGGGGCCTCGCGGCCTTCGGTCGGGCCGTCGGTACGGCGATGACCTGGCTGCTGATGGTGCCCGTCTTCTACTTGATCTTCTTGCCGTTTGGCTTGGCCTTTCGGCGTGGCGCGTCCGACCGCATGCGGCGACGATTCGACCCCGAGGCGACGACCTACTGGCGGCGGCGCGACGACGGCAAGTCCGGATCCGGCGGGAGGACGCCGTGAAGATCCTCGGAATCAGTTGCTTCTATCACGACGCCGCCGCATGCCTCATCGAAGATGGCGTGATCGTCGCAGCTGCCCAGGAGGAGCGCTTCACCCGCAAGAAGCACGACCTCGACTTCCCGGCGAACGCGATCCGTTATTGCCTCGCTGAGGGCGGCATCGGCGTCGGCGACCTCGGCGGTGGCGACCTCGGCGTCGGCGACCTCGGCGGTGGCGGCCTCGATGCTGTCGCCTTCTACGACATGCCGATCCTCAAGTTCCACCGGATCCTCGAGACCTACTTCGCGGTCGCGCCCAAGGGGCTGGGCCCCTTCATGCAGGCGGTCCCGCTCTGGCTGCGCGAGAAGATCTGGATCGAGTCGACCATCGTCGACGCGCTGCGCGGCATGGGAGTCGAGGCGCCCAACGAGGTGATCTTCCCCGAGCACCACATCTCGCACGCGGCGAGCGCCTTCTACCCGTCACCCTACGAGGAGGCCGCCGTCGTGACCCTCGACGGCGTCGGCGAGTGGGCGACCGCCACCATCGGGGTCGGCGAGGGCAACAAGCTGCGGATCGTCGAGCAGATCGATTTCCCGCATTCGCTCGGGCTGATCTACTCGGCGTTCACGTACTACACCGGCTTTCGCGTCAACTCGGGCGAGTACAAGCTGATGGGCCTCGCGCCCTACGGCGAGGGCACCTACACCCAGCTCATCCTCGACAAGCTCATCGACCTGAAGGCCGACGGCTCGTTCCGCCTCGACATGAGCTACTTTGGCTATCTCGACGGCGTGGTGATGACCAGCGCCAAATTCGACGCGCTCTTCGGCGGGCCGGCGCGTGAGGCCGAGGCGCCGATCACCCGGCGCGAGATGGACATCGCCAAATCCATCCAAGAGGTGACGGAAGAGATCGTCCTGCGGATCGCTCGCCACGCGCGCGAGTCGACCGGCAAGCGCAACCTCTGCCTCGCTGGGGGGGTCGCGCTGAACTGCGTCGCCAACGGCAAGCTGCTGCGCGCGGGCATCTTCGACAACATCTGGATTCAGCCCGCCGCGGGAGATGCCGGTGGCGCGGTCGGCTGCGCGCTGTACGCGTACCACGAGAAGTTCGGCAAGCCGCGCACGACAGACGGGCACGACGCCATGCGTGGGGCATGCCTCGGTCCGCAGTTCTCCAACGACCAGATCGGCGCGTACCTCGACGCCCACGGTTACATCTATACGAAGCTCTCCGACGACGACTGGGCGACCACCATCGCCGCGCACATCGCCGACGAGAAGGTTATCGGTCTGCTCCAGGGGCGGATGGAGTTCGGGCCACGTGCGCTCGGCAACCGCTCGATCATCGGCGACCCGCGCTCGGCGAAGATGCAGTCGGTGATGAACCTGAAGATCAAGTACCGCGAGTCGTTCCGACCGTTCGCGCCGAGCGTGCTCGAAGAGCGCATCTCGACCTATTTTGAGCTCGACCAACCCTCGCCGTACATGCTGCTGGTCGCCCAGGTCCAGCCATCGCGTTGCAACCCGCCGCAGGGCGACGAACGCGACCTTGACGTGCACACCTGGGTCAAGCGACCGCGCTCGGACATCCCCGCCATCACCCACGTCGACTTCTCAGCGCGCGTGCAGTCGGTCCGCGCTGAGACGAGCCCGCGCTACCACGCCCTGATCTCCGCCTTCGAGGCGCAGACGGGCTGCGGACTGGTCATCAACACCAGCTTCAACGTGCGCGGCGAGCCGATCGTCTGCACGCCAGAGGACGCGTATCGCTGCTTCATGCGCACGGAGATCGACTACCTGGTCCTTGAGAACTACCTGATCAAGAAGACCGACCAGCCCAACTGGGAGGATCGGGAGAACTGGCAGGAGACGTTCAAGCTCGATTGATTCGTCAAGGAGACGCCGATGGGCAAGCTCAGGCATTCCGGAAAGCTGGCGCGCGATCTCATTGAGTTTGCCAGCGAGAACAAGGTCTACTGGATCGTGCCCCTGGTCGGCGTTCTGGCTCTGGTGGGGCTGCTGATCATGGCCAGTCAGACGACGGCGCCGTTCATCTACACGCTGTTTTAGGAGACGCGGCGCCCATGGCGGCGCGGCGCGGTCATGCCCCCGTCATCGGGCACCTGCAGCGCGCAGAGTCGGGGCTCAGAATCGTCCGGAGAGGACCGGCCACAGCAGCCCATCGACGCGGCCGTCGAGCCTCATGTGTGGCATGGGCACGGGGATGCCCGGCCTGACGCTGCCGTCGCTCGAGACGCCGATCATCGCCAGGGGCGGACCCATTTGAAGGGTCTCGTCGGTGGCGTGGTAGCCGACGACCGCGCCGATGGCCGGCAACAGAAGCGCGGCACCAAACATGCAGACTGGCGAGTCCGCAGACCCGCATGCGAGGGCGGCCGGGAAGACCAGAACAACGCCGCCCGTCGCGCCGAGAAACGTCCACAGGAAGCTGCCCTGGCGGTCGTACGCCTCGCCCACCGCGATGACCCCCAGCGATGGGCCGGTGATGTAGAGTCCCAGCGCAAACAGCTCAAGAAAAGTACCGGGGTCACCAAAGCCTAGATAGGCGCCGCCCCCTCCGCCTGACGAGCCCGTGAGAAGGACGAGGCCGGCGCCGGCGGCGCCGGCGAGAGCGCCGGCGGCACCGGCAAGTCCGGCCCATGTGTTGGCAGCAGCCATCGACGGCGGTTGACGAGGCTGCAGGGCTGCCGCCGAAGGTCGCAGACGGCTGCGGTATTCGGGTTCGACCTTGGCGAAGGCGGCGCGGGGGGCCGCGATGTGTGCGGCCAACAGGAAGCAGACCAGCATGCGCCCGGCAGCATGACGAGCCGGGGGAGCCGGGGGAGCCGGGGGAGCCGGGGGAGCCAGGGGAGCCGGCAGAGCCGGACGAGCGCGCCGGCCGCGACGGAGGGGCGGCGTTGGCGCCCCGTCCATGGAGCTCGGGTCGGGCCAGATGAGATGTCGTTTCAAAGAATTCTCGCTTATGTGGCAGGTGGTTGCGAGGACCACCTCGTATCGGCGTCGGGTTCCAAACGTCGCGTCGACTGTTCGGTGCCGAACGGAGCGTTGGCGTGGTTGAGATCCATCCTGTGTCTGCGGCTTTGTGCAAGTGTGCAATAGGTGATTGCCGACGCGCAATCCCCTCGACGGGGCCAGACACCGGATTTCGATCCTCGCCCGCTCTGAGGCCAGGCACTTGCGCAAAGAGAGCGGGACGGCTACTGATTCGCGTGTGGGGGGGGCTTGTTTACAGGAGTCATCATGCAGCGCTCATGGGCAATGGCCTTCGGTGGCCTCATCGCGTCCGCGACGTTGGCTGTCGGGTGCACCCCCGAGTGCACCTTCGCGGCTCGGTGCGACGGCGACGTGCTGGAGACCTGTCACGTTGGCGTCGATCAGATGGTGGGCTCGCCGATCTCGCGGCACGTCTGCGAGGCGCCCAACCCGCGCTGCGTGCAGGCCGCAGACGACGTCGCCCTCTGCGTCACCGCGGCGGCGGCCGCCTGCGACAGCGGCTACACGCCCGCGTGCCAGAACGACGCGGCGACAAAGTGCACAAGCGGCTTCGTCGTAGCCACGGACTGCAGCCTGCACGGCCCCAGCTGCGTCCTGACCACGACCGAGGCGGTCTGCGCCGTCGAGCCGCTGACCAGCTGTGACGCCCAGACCCATGTGGCGCAGTGCGCAGGCAACACCGTTCTGCGGTGTCGCGACGGCTACGTCCAGGCCGAGGTCTGCGACGCGTATGTGCCGCCCCGGCACTGCGGCGAGAACAACGGCCACATGTGGTGCCTCGAGTAGGCGCACGCGCCCGCGGCAGTCGGCGCGCCTTCTCAGGCCAGCCCTTGAGATTTGCCTGCCGGTCCGTGTGGCCGTGACTGGTCACCGGTTTCCGCGCGAACCGCCGTAGCCTTCGGTGTCAGATTGACTCTGCCGAACAGGTGGTTGCAGGAGTCACCGTTTCTGCTTCGTCGTGAACCGTGCTCTGCTGTGAACCGTGCTCTGCTGTGATCGGTGCGCTGCAGGCACCGGCAGAGAAGGCATATGCCTGCCCCATGAGAGGGCGCCGGCGACCGCCGGGTTCATCTCGGTGCTGGTCGCCACGTCGGCGCGTCGCTGGCCGCTCGTGCTCACACCCCGACCGAAGGATCTCCACATGGGTGACGAAACAGCACAGAGCGAGACCATCGCTCGTCTCTACGACGCCTTCGCGCGGCGCGACGGTGCCGCCATGGCGGCCTGCTATGGCGCCGAGGCGAAGTTCTCCGATCCCGTCTTCCCCGACCTGCGCGGCGCAGAGGTGGGCGGGATGTGGCGCATGCTCTGCGAGGGCGGCACGGACCTGCGTGTCGAGTGGTCGCTTCTCGAGCTCACCACCACCGGAGGCCGCGTGCGCTGGGACGCCTGGTACACCTTCAGCGCGACGGGACGAAAGGTGCACAACATCGTGACCTCCGACCTGCGCCTTCACGACGGCCTGATCATCGAGCAGACCGATACCTTCGACTTCTGGCGCTGGTCACGCCAGGCCCTCGGTCCTGCCGGTGTGGCCCTGGGCTGGACGCCGTTCCTGCGCGGCAAGATCCAGCGCGTGGCACGGAAGGGGCTGGCGAGCTTCCTGGCGAAGACCGCGGCCGGCTGATCGCGCGCGCGTTCGACCGCCTGTCTGGCCGAACTGTCGCCTGCCCCGTCGAACCATGATGGCAAAACAAGCAAGAGGTCATGAAAAACCGGGCTAGCCTGTTTTCTTCTTGCGAGTTTGCCCGGCCCTCACTTCGCCGCCGCCGGCTGGGGGCGCCCTAGCGGCAGCGCTCGTCGACGACCAACGCGTTGATGTCGGCGCTGTCGATCTGTGTGTGGGCGGTGGCGCCGGACAGGAGCTCGAACAGACCGACGGGCCAGCCCATGCCACCGTAGCTGGCGGTGTTGCCGACGTAGAGATCGGCGGCGCTGGTCAGGTCGAAGTTGAAGATCCGAAGACCCTTGTAGATCGCTGAGAACGCGCCGCTGGGCAGGATGCTGAACAAACCGCCTTGGCCGCAGACGAGGACCTCGCCGCTCGCGATGACGTGGATGTCTTCGCCGCCGTCGCCGTTGACCAGGGTTGCGGTGTCCGTGACGAGATCGATGCGGTCGGTGCCGCGCGCGAAGACCGCCTGGTAGACAATTCCGTTGGTCGTGACGACGTCCGTCTCGGACTCGAAGGCGAACTGGCTGGTCGGGTTGATGGAACGCTGGGTCGCGGCGCCGGCGCCGCTGATCGCGTAGATGCCGGTGCTGTTGGCGACGTGGAGCACGCCCGCTGGCGAGAACTGCAGGTCCTCGGCGGCGATCGCCGAGACCAGGGTGGCGGCGCCGACGCCGTCGACGCTGTAGATGCCCGCCATGGCCAGGCCGGCGACGCCGGAGGCCTGGGCCTCAATGCCGCCGGTGCCGACGTAGATCTGGCCGGCGGGCGAGACCACCAGCGAGTAGGACGGGAAGCTGCTGATCTGAGCCGGCGGCGCCGCGGGGCTGTTCGGCGACCAGCTGTACACGCCTGTGTTGGTGGTGAAGTAGACGAGCGGTGAGACCGCAGCGCCGCCGTTGCAGACGCCGGCGCAGTCAGGCTCGGCGGTGCCGTTGCAGACACCGGCGCAGTCCGCCACGGCGGTGCCGTCGCAGCTGCCGGCGCAGTCGGCCACAGCCGTACCGCCGCAGGTCCCCGCGCAGTCGACCG
>CALGHC010000401.1 GCA_937915965.1 uncultured Myxococcales bacterium | reverse complement strand
CGCGGCTGTGCCGCACAACTTCGCCGCGTCGGGATCGGTCGCGACGCACACACCGACCGCGCAGGTCATCGCGGCGCAACCATTCGAACAATCGGTTCCGCCCGGCAGAGGCAGATTCTGGCAGCCCTTGACCTTGTCACAGGAGTCGGCGGTGCAGACGCTGCCGTCGTCGCAGTTCAGGACGTCGTTCAGACAGCCGTCGCCCTTGCTGGGATCTGCGGCCTGGTCGCACGAATCCAGGGTGCAAGCGTCGCTGTCGTCGCAGGAATCCTCGGCATGGACGCAGCCCTTCTTGGGATCGCAGGTGTCGAGTGTGCACACGGTGTGGTCGTCGCAGCTGTCGATGACCGGTGTGCAGCCCTGCTTGGCATCGCAGATGTCGATACTGCAGATCGCGTCGTCGTCGCATTCGGCGACCTTCTTCGTCGCGCATGCCCCGGAAGCGGCGCAGCTACCGTGCCCCCAGGCGTCGGTTCGAACCAGCAGCGGCTGGACCAGCCCGAAGACCGTCGAAGCACCGCCGATGACGATGTCCTCGCCTGCGGCGAAGGTCGTGACGGATGCCGCTGGCGTCACTGGTGCGCCGGGTAGTCCGTGCGCCTCGCTCCAGACCGTGTCGCCGGCTGGGTCCAGGCGCGCCAGCCACAGGCGGCTGAGCCCACCGAGCGATCGTCCGCCGGCGATGAGCGCGCCCCCATCGGCTTGCATCTGTACGCTGCGCGGCTCGTGCGCGCCGACCTCGTCGCCAAGCCGCGTCCACTCGACATCGCCGTTGCCATCGAGGGCGACCAACCACAGCCGCGCGGCGCCGTCCTCGTCGGCGGACTGTCCGGCCAGCAAAAAGCCGTCGTCGTCACGCTGGCTGGCGGCAAGCAACGACGCGGGCGCCGCCGCATCGACACCGCGAGACCACTCGGCCGCGCCGGAGCCAGTGTAGCGACGGATGTAGCCTGCCTTCTCGCCAAACTTGAGTCCGACCCAATCCAACATCGTGTCTTTCCCCGGCATGTGCGAGACCGTCTGCCAGCGACCGTACTCAAGCAGCCCGCCGTCGGATAGCGGTAGAGCCCGGGCCTGTTCCGGCAATGGCGCACCGAGGTCGTGTTCCGTGAACCAGCCGCAACAACCTGTGACGCCCCCGCCCCAGCCGCTGGTCCAGGTCGTCGCGCCCGCGCCGTCCTTGCCGTCCGCGACGGCATATCGACGGGACCAGGTCGTGCGCTTCAGCCAATACGCCCCCAGATTGATGTTCGGCACGCCGCAGGCGGTGACATCGGCCTGGCCGCTCATGCCCGAGACGACCAGCTGCCCACCGGTGGCGTCGAAACGGATCCCGTCCAACCGACAGTCAGGCACGAAGGACGTAAAGGCGTCGCTCACCATACAGGCGTAGTAGGTCGGCGGCATTTGTGTGGGCGCGCAGGCGAGCCGAGACCACAGCGCCTCTCCCGCCGCCGAGAGCCGGCTGACCCGCGTCGAGCCGTCCTCGTGCTGCCAGGCGATCGCGAGGCCGCCATCGGCAAGCCACAGCGCGCCACCGACACTCAGCAGGCCGTCGATCTCGTGGACCCGCGTCTCTGCTACCTGGCCCCAGCGATCGGTGCGCACCGCGATGAGCTCGTGGGCGGCGCTGTGACCCGCAAACAACGCGCCACCGTCGGGCGCCGCAGTCATCGTACCGAGCCCGCTCATGGCACCCGCAGCCACCGTACGGGTAAAGAGGCGGCCCAGCGGCCCAGGCTTGCATTCGCCGGCCAGGCACTGGCCAATCTGGGCGCAGCCATCGGGCGAGTCGCAGGTCAGCCCAGAGGGCGTCGTATGGGTGCAGCCCTTGGTCGGGTGGCAGCCGTCCAGTGTGCATGCGACTGCATCGTCGCAGTCTGCAAGCGTCGCCTTCGAGCAGCCGCCCGCCGTCGCACACGTGGCGTGACCCCACGGGTCTGTGCGCAGCAGGAGGCCGTCTGAGAGAGTCGCCGAGCGCGCCAGTCCGACCGCGAGGGCGCCGCCGTCGAGGGCGAAAGCGACCGCGGCGCCCTTCTCGTCGTCGCCGCGGTCGACCGCCGCGTCCCAGCGCTGATTGCCGGCGGTGTCGTAGCCTGCGAGCCACAGGTCCGCTTGCACACCGTCCGCGCTCATCCAGCCGCCAGCGAGAACCGCGCCGGAGGCGTCGCTGGCCAGGGAGGCAAGCACGCCTTGGGCGGTCGATACGTGGCTCCACGGAATCTGCGTCAGCTCGCCCATCCGGGCAAGCCAGCTGCGCTCGCTGCCGTCAACCGTCGCGGCGCCGCCGACCAGGGCGCCGCCATCGGCGATCCCGACCACGGCGAGCAGCCGCTGCGATGTCGCCTCGCCCCAAGCGCGCGTGTCGAGGACGGCGCCGTTGGCAGCCAGCCGCACGGCCCACGCCTGGTGCGCGTCGCCCGCCGCCGTCTTCGCCTGACCCACCGCCAGCAACTGACCGCCGGCAAGCTCCGCTACACCAGCGAGCGTCGCGTCAGTCGGCGACGCCGGGCTCGTCTGCCACAGCACGTTGCCGCTCGGCGATATCGCCACGACCAGGCCAGAGCGCTTGCCGCCAAGCAAGCGCTCGCCAGCCATCAGCAAGGCGCCGCCGCTGGACCGGCCCACCCCGCGCGCCTGCTCGTCCGCGCCGCCGCCCTCGCCGATGGTCTTCGCC